>NZ_JBATIY010000001.1:0-16309 GCF_049668085.1 Sulfurovum sp.
TTTTGGCTCTAACAGGTCCTGAATTGCCGACATTCGATCCTTCATAATACATAGATTGAGAATTAAATATCTCAATATACTTACCCGCATATGGTACACCTACGGTGTAAGATTCCCGTGTCTCATCAGCAAAGTTACACAAAACATACACCGTCTCATCTTCGACATCACTTTTGCGCATAAAGCTGATACAGTTATGTTGATGATCAGCATCGTCTATCCACTCAAAACCATCATGTTTCTCGTCATATTGATGTAACGCCCGTTCTTTCCTGTAGATGAGATTTAGATCTCGTACCATACTTTGAAGTTTAGCATGTAAAGGATCTTCCAGTAAATGCCAGTCAAGACTTTTTTCAAAATTCCATTCTGAGTATTGGGCAATGTCACCTCCCATAAAAAGCAGTTTTTTACCTGGATGCGCCATCATATAGGCGTACATAACACGAAGGTTGGCAAACTTCTGATTTGTATCACCAGGCATTTTATTGATGAGTGAACCCTTCATATGAACCACTTCATCATGGCTCAGTGGCAGCATAAAATGTTCATCAAAAGCATACCAGAGACTAAAGGTAAGCTGGTTGTGATGGTACTGCCGGTGGATCGGATCATAACCCATGTATTTGAGTGTATCATGCATCCATCCCATATTCCATTTAAAACCAAAACCAAGACCACCGATACTTGTTGGTCGCGTTACCATCGGCCAAGACGTGGACTCTTCAGCGATCATCATAATATCAGGATACTCGCCATAGACACTCTCGTTAAGCTTACGTAAAAAAGCTACAGCTTCAAGATTTTCATTACCGCCATTGATATTAGGTGTCCATTCACCCTCTTCCCGTGCATAGTTCAAATACAACATCGATGCCACGGCATCCACACGAATACCATCAATATGATATTTGTCCAGCCAGAACATAGCGGAAGAGATGAGAAATGATTTGACTTCATTACGACCATAATCAAAAATAAAACTTCCCCACTCCGGATGAAAACCTCTCTGCGGATCTTCATGTTCATACAGTGCAGTCCCATCGAAATTAACAAGACCATGCATATCGACAGCAAAATGTGAAGGTACCCAGTCCATGATCACGCCAATACCGTTTTCATGTAATATATCGATCAGACACATCAGATCTTCAGGCTCTCCAAAACGGGCTGTCGCAGAGAAATAGCCGACCACCTGATAACCCCAGGAACCGAAGAACGGGTACTCCGTCAAAGGCATGAACTCTACATGGGTATAATTCATATATTTTAAATATTCAAGCAGTTCTACGGCAAGCTCCCTGTAACTTAAATACCTATTATCCTCTTCAACTTTTCTCTTCCATGAACCAAGATGCATCTCATATACTGAGACAGGGGCATCATGAGCATTATATTTATAACGCTTTTTCATCCATCTTTCATCTTGCCATTGATACTCGTCAAGCTTCCAGACACGTGAGGCAGATTTGGAAGGTTTCTCACTATAAAATGCGAAGGGATCACTTTTATCATGAACTATATCATGAAACTTTGAGACAATATGGTATTTATAGGTCAAACCCTGTTCTATATTTTCAATAAAACCTTCCCAAATACCAGAATCATCCTCTCTTAATTTAAGGGGATGTGCATCTGTATCATACTCATTAAAATCACCCCTCACACTTACTGTTTGTGCATTGGGAGCCCAAACAGCAAAGTGGACTCCTCGCTTTCCTTTATACTCCATTATATGAGAGCCAAGCTTCTCATAAAGTTTCGCATGACTGCCTTGCTTAAAAAGATAAATGTCCATTTCACTCAAGGTTGAAACATTATAGTGGATAGCGTGTGTCATTGCTGTGTTCCTATTATTCGCTGCTGCTAAGACGGCCAGCGATGATATGACGGTAAAGATCTTCATAACCCTGTGCCGCTTCTTTCCAGTCAAAACGTTTTTGCATAGCATTACGTCGAACTTGTTCAAATCCTGTCTTGTCCTGATACCAGGTATCAACTGCCCATTTTACTGTCCCGATAAGAGCTTCAGGTGTTGCATCATAAAATTTAAAACCTGTACCACTCTTACTTTCACTGTCATAGTTCTCAATCGTATCATCTAACCCACCTGTTGCCCGTACGATAGGAACTGTCCCATAACGTAGACTGTAGATCTGGTTAAGTCCGCAGGGCTCAAACAGTGAAGGCATCAAAAAGAGATCACTTCCCGCTTCGATCTGGTGTGCGAGATCATTTTGGTAACCCACATAACAAGCAAACTTTTCTGGATACTTGTCTGCAACATCCATGAAAAAATGTTCTGCCCATTTTTCACCGGCACCCAGTAAAACGATCTGGATATCTAACTCCATCAGTTTTCCTATGGCTGCAGACAAAAGTGTGATTCCTTTTTGTTCCGCAAGGCGGCCTACAAGCCCAATAATCGGAATATCACTGAGTTGTGGAAGATCAAACTCTTTTTGAAGGGCAAGTTTACAGACTTCTTTACCCCCAAGATCATCAAGATCAAAAGTACGTGGTATCAACGTATCTACTGCGGGACTCCACTCATCATAATCCACACCATTTAAAATACCGTAGAGCTTATATGCCTTATCTTTGATCAGAGTGTCAAGCCCCCAGCCAAACTCTGGTGTACATATCTCCTGCGCATATTTTTTACTGACTGCATTGATCGCATCTGCATGTACGATACCGCCTTTAAGAAAGTTCACACCATCATACTCTTCAAGTTCATTTGCATTGAAATGCTCCCATCCCACATCAAGTACATCCATCGCACCCTTATAGAACTTACCTTGATGCTGTAAGTTATGAATACTCAGAAGTGTCCCCGCATGTTTAAAATCAGGATCATTTCTATAGGTGGTGTTGAGCAAAATAGGAATGAGTGCCGTATGCCAGTCATTGACATGGATCACATCTGGTTTAAAACGCAGCATCTTTGCCAATTGCATCACGGATCTGGAAAAAAAGATAAAACGGTTGTCATTATCCCCATACCCTTCACCCTCTTCATCATAAAGACCTTTTCGTCCGAAAAATCCTTCATGATCTATAAAATACACTGGTACATCACTGTCTGGGATCACGCCTTCATAGATCCCGGCCCATGCTTCACCCATAATGCCCATAGGCACACCCAATGTACCTTCCAAGCGTTTTAAGCCATACTTTTCCCTATCGACAATATAGTAACGCGGCATAACCACACGTACATCATGTCCCAAAGCACGCAATGCTTTGGGTAAAGCACCTGAAACATCAGCCAGTCCTCCGCTCTTAGCAAAAGGAACTACTTCAGATGCTGCGATCAATAGTTTTAATTTATACATCACTTTTCTTTTCTGAGATTTTTTCATATATCTCAAGATATGACTTTGCACTCTCTTGCCAGGAAAAATCGCATCGCATATTATGTTTTGCTATCTTGTTGTAGTGTCTTTTATGTACATAAAGTTCCATAGCCTCATCAATGGCCTTTATAAATAGAACATCCCTTGGTTCAGAAAATATGATGCCATACCCTTTGGTACTCTTGGCATCAAAATCTTTATAATGATGTACCGTATCGGCCAAACCACCAACCTGATGGACTATAGGTAGCGATCCATAATGCATGGCGATCATCTGTGCCAGTCCGCATGGTTCAAACAAGGATGGCATGAGAAAGAAGTCAGCTGCCGCATACATTCTGTGTGACAAAGCCTCATCGTACCCAAACGTTAGATGTATATTATGGTGCTTACTGGCAATGGATTTTAGCGCATCATGATATTTCCCTTCTCCTTCACCCAAAATAGCGATATTGCACTCCAATGCAACGATCTTTGGCAAAGCTTCTATCAAAAGATCCAATCCCTTTTGTGAGGCAAATCGTCCGACAAAGATAAAAAGCGGTTTTTTAGCATCTTTTAACGCTATCTCCTTTAGATAAGCCCTTTTGTTGACCGCTTTACCTCGCAAGTCCACATAAGTAGTGATAAGTGTTTTATCTTCTGAGGGAGAAAAATGTTCTGTATCAATGCCATTGACAATACCCACAAGTTTATGACGATGATAATGTAAAAAACCTTCCAGACCGCATCCAAACTTGGAGCTTAAAATTTCTTTGGCATAGGTCGGGCTCACTGTTGTGATCATATCTGCATACGCGATACCCGCTTTCATAAAATTAACTTGTCCGTAAAATTCCATACTGTCCATCGTAAAGTATCTCTTATCTATACCAAGTGTTTTGAGTACAGAAGGCTCAAAGACCCCCTGATACGCAAGATTATGAATGGTAAATACTGTCTTTGTCTGAATAGTCTTATCTTCTTTTATCAACAGTGGCACCAAGGCACTTTGCCAATCATTAAGATGTACAACAGTATATGCTTCTTGCTTTAGGAGTGCAACCATTGCATAATTGAAGATGCCGTATCTTGTAGCGTTATCTTCATACCCGCTATCAGGCGGTCCATAAAGAAAGTCTCTGTCGCAGAGCAACGGAGAATAGATAAAACGATACTCCAATCCTTCATATTGGCAACCGAAGAGTTCGACAGGGTAAACAACGCCTCCCATCACCACATCAAAATGTTCACCCAATGATACAATATTAAATCGTTCACGATCTACGAACTGATACAGCGGCATAATGACATGCACCTCATACTCTGTACCCAATGCACGAGGCAAACTATAGGCTACATCAGCCAATCCTCCACTTTTAGCAAAAGGATAGACTTCACTGGCAGAAAAAAGTAACCGTTGTTTAGACATCCGCACTCTCCCGTAATAGTTTTGCAGCCACTTCGGGTAAAACAGGATTGATGATCACTCCTGTACTTACTTCAAAACCACCAAACTTATAGATACGCGGCATAATGCGAATCGCAAATCGACAAGCCTCATCTACACAGTTAATCAATCCATGATCAACAGTATCTTCCTGTAACGGTGGCGTAGTGACTACAAGATTAAAAGAAAAACAACCCAATTGGGTCTTTAAATTTTCAAGCGTAGCAAGAAGCAAAGGTGCGAGTGTCTCGATACTGCTGTCGCTCAAAGTATTGATCTGTCCTAGTGCTTTTTTTGAACTGATCATCACTTCAAATGGATAAGCACTTGCAAAAGGACAAAAAGCCGTGAAATCTCCATGCTTGTCAACAATACGTTCTTCATTCTCTTCTTCTTGCATGATCACAGATTCTATCATTGCTCTTCCATTCTGCTTATAATACTCATAGCTTCTTTGATACTTCTCTCTCTCCAATTTAGGGATGATAGGCAATCCGATGATCTGCGTGTGTGAATGTGCCTGCGTTGCACCCGCCTGAGATCCTTCATTTTTAAACAATGAAATATGGGCAATACGCTGATCGCGGCGCAGATCACTTACTCTGCTTCGCAGTGTTTTCAACCACTCTACTATAGCTCCCTCACTCCATTGTGTCATTGAGGTGTGGTGTTCAGGAGTATCAATAATAACTTCATGTGCGCCAAACCCTTCCCAATGTTCGAACAATCCATAATGATGCTCGTAAGATGCTTCTATCTGCACTGCTTTATAGAGGTTTGGAACCACACGGGTTTGCCATCCTTTCTCATTGGGAAAAGATCCCGCTTTTCGATGGGAAAAGATCTCGGGTGGTGTCATCGATTCATTGCCCTCACAAAAAGGACAATTTTCATCTACTGTTCTCTTCTCATCCACATCAAAACTGCAATCAGGACGATGCAAACGTTCGGGTGCAATGATGACATGGGTATCATGTATACGGTCATACCTGATATTAGACATTCACTACCTCCAAAGAACCTTTCATATACAAAGCATTGCTAAACGGTATTTTCATGGCAAAACTGATTCCCTGTACACTCAGGTCAAAACCATGTTCACTCTGTGAAAGCGTTTTAAGTTGAAAATAGTAGATATCACACAGTTGGTCAAGTTCAATATTGATCTTTTGTTTTAAATGTCCGTCATAGATCTCAAGTGCGCAGACTTGTTCGATCTTCTTATTATCAGATAAAGTTTCACCATTCACTGTTATTGTATCATAATCGGCAAAATGAAAATTATGCTCAAGTACATAGTAAAAATCCCCCTTCGCTTCAGTCGAAAGATCGATCGTAAAATCAAATCCTTTTTTACTTGGGGTGTAGATTTTTTCCAGCCTGGTCGGAACCTTTTCAGGGAAATAAAGGCCTCCGTCACGAGAAAAAGTAACCTTGTTTTTATCAAGCTGTACTTCAAAAGCTTGATTGCTAAAGTCTCCAAATTCATGGAAATTACAATAGCGGAAATTATCCCCGTTAAAGTTTGCATCGCTGATATGATCTACAAATGAGTTTTTCAAATACCAGTCATAGATGATCGCATCGAGAATCGTGTCATCGACTTCCATAGAAGCATGATGAATTGTATCTATACCCTCTTCCGCAGGAACGATCTCCTTTTCTTGTTCAGGATTAAGCAGACGTTGATGGTAGGCTTCTTTTCTACGTGTTAAAGTATTTTGCCAGTTAAAACAAGCTTTACGTAGGTCAAACTCTACCAGCTGTCCCCCGTGTGCTCCATCAAAACGAAAGATATGTTTCGCAGTGACTGCCTTGACCTTCTGATGGCCATCAAGTTCATTTTGATCAGAGACCAAAATACTTTTTTTACCATAACGTACATTTTCTGCTTCAATAATATAGGTATAAGCATTATCTCTTAGGTTAGGTAAATAAAGCCCTCCAAAGACACCGTGCCATAGCGCATCATTGGTTTGTGCTTTATATAAAGCTTCATCAAAAGTATGTTTTTTCACACGCTTGCGAGCCTTAGAAAGTTCCAGAGTACGTTTGTGAATGCGGTTGCTCTCCTCATATTTAACTAAGAAGTTTTTCCAGATTCCGCCTTTTAAAAACTTGACACCCTCTTTTTCATAACGTTCATGCCCCATCTCTTTCTTCAAAGCTTCAAGTTTAAGCGTATCCTCTGCACGAAGACTCCATTCACCCATTTCATAGTAAGAGACATTTGGAAGATAGGCTATGCCACGTGTGCGTTCCTGCTCAAAATACTCGCCATAGTGCATTGTATCTATCGTTTCATCAGCGAGTACTGCCTGAACAAAAGTATCCAGCCAACCTTTCTCATACACCCATTCATGCGTTCCTGGCCACATGCCAAATTTCTCTGCATCATCAAAGATGATTGCTGCTGAATTCTCTTTTCTGTCAAAAGATTTAATAGCCTTAATTGCAGAATCTACATTTAAAAAAGGAATGGCATAACGCAATTTCTTACTGATAGGGAAAAGGCCTATCTCTTTTCCCCCTTCTTCACTCATGTAATAACCATCCAGAATATCTTCATCAAATCCTGCACACTGAAAATGGTAATCATCCATGACTGTGTATTTGATACCCGCATCACTCAGATCAGGAATAAGCGATGATTCCCATACACGCTCTGTGAGCCAAAGTCCTTTAGGTACCTGATTAAGATCTGATGAAATAGCATCATTAAGCATATTAATCTGTTCAACCCTGTCCTCTGAAGGAATCACACTCAAGATCGGTTCATAATACCCTGCACTAAAAAACTCTATACTTCCCTTCTTTGCCAGAGTCTTAATCTGTTTATACAGTTTAGGATGAAGCTCTTCTATCTGCTCCATCAACCATCCACTGCAATGTACCGAAAAACGAAACTCAGGATACTTGCTCATCACTTCAAAAAATGGGCCGTAACACACTTCAACCCCATGTTCTATAACCCAGTCAAAGTTATCCACGGGTTGGTGCATATGAATTCCAAACAGTAATTTTGTTGTATTAGCCATCTATTTTCCCCGTTCTATTGTTAAGATTATGTTTTTGAACCACTGCTTTCATTTACACAAACCAGTTATTTGCATAGGTCTCATCCAAATCAACATATAGTGCTCCATACCCGGGCATAGTTTGGATAATGTCATTTCCCTGTATGATCTCAAAACGAAGATGTACAGTACTGTTATTCTTAAAATGTGCTCTTGAAAGTGCTATTTCCAGACGTTCATCTATGACCAGTTTTGTATCTTTATCATCATAAGGTTTTTGCATAGAAAAGCTAAGATTCTCACCCGTCTCTTCAATAATGACCTGAAGGTGTTGACTTGATGTTTCAAGAGATTCTATCTGTCCTTCAAAAGCAAGAAAAAGGGTATTATGGTCATGTCCGTAATGGATCTTCTCTATAGGTCCACGCACTCTATCCATCGTAGAGTATAGTTTGCTTTCATCCACACTTCCCGATCCAAGCCATTCAAAGAAAGAGCTGTTTTTCCCGTCGATCAAAGGTGAAATAGATGTCTGAGGTTTCACTAAAAATGAAACCGCACTTTTATGTGCTATTATCGGTATAAAAAGGTCTGATGGCGGCTGCACATGAAGCAAATGGTATATGCGTATCAAATGTTCCCGAAACAGTGCATCAAATTCCAATCCAAACTCTGTCACATGATCATCACCGTACCACCAGAACCAGTCACTGCATTCAGAAGCTAAGAAATGGAACTTGATCTCTTCTGCAACTTCTTTGGAAATCTCTCCAACATAATTATCCACGTCACGCCGTGTCTGGTATATCAGTTCCCAGGCACGGTTCTTCTCAGAGTGACCCGACCATGTATCAAAATTTCCATGTATCCAGCTTCCCGGAGAAAGTTTCTCTAAAATATCTTTATTTTCCAGTTTGGACACTTCATCCATCGTCACTGTTTTACACCAGGTTGTATTTGAAAAACGTTCATAGAGTGCAGTAAAAAAATCATACGCATTGTTCTCAAAGAACTCCCATGCATTTTCACCGTCAAGTATCACAAAAAGCGTAGCATCCTCCTGGGTATGTGCTATAGGTTCTACCACCTGCATAAAATGTTCACTTGCATCATGTCCTGATTTAAAACGATAATTAAATCCGATAAGATCACTTAACCCATGATCACGGAAACCTATCGTCATACCATTGTAATCATAGGGTTTGTACAAATTGGCACGGGTGTCATCATCAAGTGAACGAAATAATATCGCTTCATCCGTCGCTATCCAGGAAAGTCCGCATTCTTTATAAATGTTTACGCTCTCTTCATCTACTGCACCTTCTGCCGGCCAGAAACCTGTTGCTGTGGTTCCAAAAGTTTTCTCATAGAGTGTGATAGAACGTTCAACCTGCTCAATTGCATCTTCTCTCAGTGACATAGGATTATCAGGCAGAGTCGTATGTTCATTGGCACGTTTTGCATTCTCCATATCAAGAAGTAAAGGCAATATAGGATGGTTATAAGGTGTGGTTGAAAGTGAAATGACCCCCTCTTTTTGCAAACGTGCATAAAAAGGCAATATCGTTGATACAAAGTCACATAAAACTTGAAGTAACTGTGCTTTGTCTGTTTGTGTAAAACCTTTTTCTTTCTGAAACAATATTTTTACAAGTGTATTTTCATGACGAAGATAGTTCCCGCACCAGGACAGCATAAAAAGCATCTCAAAGTCAATAAGCTCTTCAACACTGAGTTCTTCCTTATGATAAAGAAAACTAAAGTGCTCTATAGGTTTTATCATAGTCTCATACTGTGTTGATTTACATGTTTTAATGAGCCAGACTCTCTCTTCATCATCCAGTATTGAAGGATCTCTTTCCCATAATGAGAGAAAATAATCATTTTTCAAAGGATCAGTATAAAGATTCAACTGTTCTATCAATGGCGCTGTGATATTGAAAGTCGCTTTTAGATCTTTGTACTGGCTTAACAGCCATGGCATCTCATAATAGTCTTTTATGGCATGGAGAAACACCCATGGCATACTCATCACTCCATCACTACCTCGGTAATCCGGCTGATGCATATGCCAGAAAAAACAGAGATTCAGTGATGGTTTAGACATTATAACTTAGACCATTCTTCAATTTTAGCAATGTAAGTAGCTAAAATTTCCTGCCCTTTCTCATTGTTTTCGGCTTGTATATATAAATTGAGATGATCACTGTATTGATCAGGAATCATGAGTATCCAATCATGTGTATCTAGCCATATCTTTACACCATCAAGTGTTGATGATTCTTTCCCTTTTGCGTCTTCAAGGAACATACGCATCATCTTGCCTTTAAGAGCTTGTGAACATGCCACTTTTATTGTTTCATAATAAAATTCTGGAAATGATTCAATAATAGATGATAGTGTCACATCATGCTCCAATAGCATCTCTAGTATTTTTAAGGAGGCAAACATAGAGTCTCGATGTGTTGCAAACTCAGTAAAAGTAAAATTACCTTCTCCTGTAGCTACAAGATCATACTGCTTCATATCTTCTGACTTAAAATTCGCATATTGTCCACGTTCAACATCAAGATTTTCAAAATAAACAATATCTGCTGCCCACGTAGGTAAAAAAACACTTTTTTTAATGCCGGTTTTTTTTGCTTCCATCTCTAAAAGAGAAAGAACCACATACAAAGAACTCTGTTTACCTAAGACAGTTCCCTTATCACAGACCAGGTCCAAACGTTGACCATAAGGATAAAGTATAAATCCGGCATCGAGCTTCAATGCTTGAATCACAGCACTCATATCTTGTGTTGTTTGATTAACAAGACTATTGATATTAGCCAAACGATGCACATCAGGATGTGCATTGAACATTATATTATCTACACCGAGATCATTTAATATCTCAGGAAAGACTTCTGAAGCCATGCCATGCATCATATCGACAGCTACACGACAATCTGTACACTTATAAGCATGTGCTTTCAGCAACGCTTTCATACCATCTTTATATACAGTGTATTCATTCGCATGATCAGACTCATGGATCTCACCTATATTAGAATAATCCACACGACGGAAAGTCTCCTTGAAAAATGCCTTTTCTATTTTTTTGGATACATCGTTATTGATACGTAATGCTTCATCGTTATAAAAGGTTATCACCGTACTGGTAGGGTCATCAAGCTTCTGTCGAAAATGTACACCCGCTGCATACTCAGCATTAGAAGAGAGACTACATCGCAATACAGATGATGAAATATCTCTATAATCAATCACATTGATACCTGCAGAAAGAAGTCCTCCAAGAAAAGCCCGCTTGAGCATACGGGAATTTTTGTGATAATCCCTTGAGACCAATACCGTTACACCTATAGGAAGTTGTGTAGCAAAGGATTCGGCTAATTTGGTTGCCATTTCACAAGAAAGTTCCACATTGGATTGTCCAATTACCAATCCGTTCTCAAAAATAGAGTTTTTGTATTTACTACCAAGAATTAAACTGTGACTTACAATAGAAGCGTCTTCAATTACCTTATCAGGCCAGATAGTAACATCTTTTTCAACCTTGGTTAACTGACCGATCTCACATCCTTCTGCCAATATCATCCCAGCATTGGCAGCGACATTTTTACCGATCTTATTATCATTGCAAATCACACAAGCATCAAGTTTGACATTTGAGTGAATATCAACATTATTCCAGATCACAGTGTTTCGGATCTTACACTCTTTGCCAATGGTAACATTATCACCAACAACGACATTATTGAGCTTCACACCTTTTTTAAGCGTAACATTCTTTCCCAATACCACGGTACCGACAAACTCAACACTTTTATCAAAATCATACGTTTCATTAGAATAAAGCACACCATCAGGTAACTCTGTTTTCTTTCCATCTATCTTGAATTTGACCTTGCCTGTTAAAATATCATCATATACATCACGGTAACTTTCCGGATTTCCTACATCACGCCAATACCCTTCAGAGTATCCAGCCATCAGATCTACGCCTTCACGCATTAATTTGGGAAAAAGGTCTTTACCAAAATCATAATTTTCATTTTTGGGAATATACTCCAGAATCTCCGGCTCAATAATATAGATACCTGTATTTATCGTATCACTGAAAACTTCACCCCAACTTGGTTTTTCAAGAAACTTTTCTATCTTCCCTTCTTCGTTCGCAATAACAACACCAAACTCTAACGGATTATCAACCGACGTCAAGGTAATGGTCAATTTAGAATTTTTTTCAGCATGATAATCAAAGATCTTCTGGAAATCAAAATCAGTTACAAGATCGCCACTGATGATAATAAAGTTCTCATCTCCTATGTATTCCTGTGCCAATTTAACTGCACCTGCTGTACCATAATCATCATCTGGAACAACATAAGTGATCTTGATGCCAAAATCACTTCCATCTCCAAAATAATCTTTAATGATCTCAGGCTTAAAATAGAGTAAAACAATGAATTCAGTGATCCCCAGATCCTTGAGGGTCATCATTGTATGCTCCATCATTGGTTTGTTGAAAACGGGTAACATTGGCTTTGGACGAGAGTTAGTAAGTGGTTGGATCCTGGTTCCAAAACCACCTGCCATAACAACAGCTTTCATTTATACTCCTATGGATTTTTATCTAAACTTTATAAAAAATATAACTATTATATTAGATAATGATATCAGAATTGATATAGAAGACTTTCGATATAGTGATTGATATTTAATCAATATTTGCATAGTTGCTTTTGGAATGCAAATAGTGTACATATCTGGTAAATTCGCCAACGTAACTTTTATGATACAATGATCACTAATAGCTGTATCGTTTTCTCTTTCTAAATTACGTTATTATGTATAATCTTTTTTACTTTCAAGATTATAAGATTGACAACTTTTCCACTTAAAGATGAAACTACTATATATACAAGTTACTACAGCATTTTCCTTAGGTAGAAAACATATGATTCAAGAAATATTCCGTGCTCTGCTTGATAAGGTTAAAATCTCAAAAGAACACGCTATACAGAGAGTTTTATAGATGATGCCCATCTAAAGCAGATTCAGGAAGAAACCTAGGCAATGGTTAGTAAATTATTCTAACCTTAATACAAAAGATTCAAAAGATTTTTCTTCAAAAGACTATGTGATAACACCTAGTCTTTTTACTTCATTTCATTTTGACTCTGTTCATAAAAATAATTTGTTGCTTCAACAAAGCCATCCACACTACCACAATCAAAACGTTTTCCTTTGAACTTATAAGCAATCACCATTCCATTTTTCGCCTGTTCACATAGTGCATCTGTAATTTGAAGCTCACCGTTTTTACCCGGCTTGGTATTTTCTATCACTTTAAAGATATCTGGAGTAAGTATATAGCGACCTATAACGGCAAGATTCGTTGGGGCTTTGTCATTATCTGGTTTTTCCACCATATTTGAAACCATATAAATATCATCTTCTATCATATTCCCCTCTATTACACCATACTTATGTACCTCTTCCATAGGTACCTCCATCGTAGCGACAATACAACATTTGTATTTTTCATACAGGTCCACCATCTGCTTCAATACACCATCACCCTCTGTATTTACACACAGGTCATCTGCAAGGATAACTGCAAAAGGCTCTTGAGATCCAACAAGAACTTTACCTTTATAGATGGCGTCTCCTAAACCTTTCATCTCATTTTGACGCGTATACGTAAATGTACATTTCTCTATGATATTACGAATGTCTCTGAGAAGTGCTTCTTTTGATGAGCCCTTGATCTGGTGTTCTAATTCATATGAAATATCAAAGTGGTCTGTAATAGCACGTTTTCCACGTCCTGTGATCACAGACATTATGTCACACCCTGCTTCTATCGCTTCTTCAACACCATATTGGATCAATGGTTTTGTCAAAACCGGTAACATCTCTTTTGGCATTGCTTTTGTTGCTGGCAAGAACCGTGTTCCATAACCTGCTGCTGGGAATAAACATGTTTTAATCATTCTAACTATCCTTTTTAATTTAAATTTATTTTTTTATTTTGTCCATCGTCTTGTTTATATTTTAGTTGTGACCTTTAAGCCACATCATCTGATAAGGCTCAAGTGTGACTTGTCGTGTTTGATCCACCTCATAGGAAGAAAGAAGATCTTTCAAAGGCAGTGTGATCTCATCAGGTATTATACATTTCACTTGCTCATTTGAGAAATTATGTATCGCAAAGACATACTCTTTATTGTCACTGCATGCCTGCTGTACAACAAAAAGTCTAGGTTCAAGGTCAAAAAATGAAAAGTCACCAAATGGATTAAAGGCTTTCTCATTGATACGGATAGAAATTAGGCGTCTATAGCTATCAAATATGATCTTCGACAGATTACTTTGCTCAGAAAGCTCATTTTCCAACCAATCAATATGAAATTTTTCCCGGTTTATCGAACGGTTTATACCTGTATGTTTCACACCATCATGATAATTTCGTGATCCTACCAAAGAATGAAAATAAATACCTGGAACACCCGGCATTGCCAAGACTGTACCCTGAGAAAGCAGCATACGTTTAATGCGTAAGATATCCTCTTCATCTGGATGACTCAATGTATCAATATAACTACAATTAAGCTCATAAGGAGTTTGTGAACCATCTTCTTCTGAACGAAATGAGACCAGGCCACCATGGTCTTGTACTTGTGTGACAAGATAATTGATATCCTCATCACTGAGTATGCCTTTCACAGGTCGTAATCCCACGCCATCATGACTAGCAGTAAAGTTAAAAAAACATACTTTGTTACTTGGCAAGGTAAGTGTCTTGGCCCAGTTTGTCAATGTCTTTGTATCTCCATGCAATATGGAATGTACCAACAACGGTGGTAGTGCAAAATTATAGACCATCTGCGCTTCATCATCTCCACTTCCAAAATAAGAGACATTTTCATGATGCGGTACATTTGTCTCAGTAATGATGATCACTTCCGGTGCTACCTCATGTAGCACTTCTCTCATAAGCTGGATCAATTCATGTGTTTCAGGAAGATGGACACACTCTGTACCCACTTCCTTCCAAATAAAGGCAATAGCATCCATACGTATCAGTGTTGCACCTTTTTCAATATAATAAAAAAGTGCATCCAAGACATTTCTCAATACTCTGTGATTCTTATAGTTAAGATCAACCTGATCCTTACTGAATGTTGTCCAGATATGATGGATCTTTCCTTCATTGTCTACAAATTCACTAAGCAGTGGAGAGGCACGAGGTCGTACTACCTTACTAAGATCAGCACTAGGATCCATCTCAATAAAATAATCCTCAAAATATTTGTCACCATCAAGATAAGCCTGAAACCAATCTGAGAATTGTGAAGTATGGTTGATCACGCCATCCACCATCAATCTGAAATCCGAACTTATACTTTCAATCTCACGCCATGAACCCATATGTGGATCTACAGCGCTATAATTAACCACTGAAAAACCACCATCAGAGGATGAAGGATAAAAAGGCAGAATATGAAGAGAGTTTATGATCTCATTAAGATATTTATTCATAAATTCTCCGAGTGTCTTCAATGAAGGCTCATGATCACGATGTACCTGATCACCATAAGATATTAAAATGATATCTTTCTCACTCAAGTGATACTCTTGTGAATCAATGCGTTGTTTGTATTTAAATATCAGATCAATAATATCATTCACTGCCCTTTGCGCTATCTCTTCAGGATAAAGCTTGTGAAGACGTTGATTGATCGTATGCTCTGGATCCGATATATGTTTCATTGGTTATCCTCTTTTACATATTCAGCGAACTTGTCTGAAAAATTCGGCATTACTGATCGTACAGTTATCCATGGAGACAATGATGGTATTCCCATAGGGTCTTCATAAAACTCTGTTGTCGCTTCTTTTATAGCATCCTGAAAAGCTTCTACTGCATTGATCTCTTTCTCGCGATTAAAATCCAAACCATTTAACTTACTTAATGCACTATATTTTGATATCTCAAATCGTGATTCTTGATAATACGTTGCCTGAAGTGTTTTAAATGCAGCCTCTGAAAATACAATACCCTCTTGTGCCATTACTCTGAAAATCGTTTTGGAAATATCATTGGCCATCTTATAGATACCGCCTCCTGAACTTTGTGAGCCGAGCTCCTGGTGTTTGTGCTCATAGGTCTCCATGATCTCAGTCTGACAGATACGACGGTTTGAAGTATTCTTATAGACTTCACTGAGTGTTGAAACTTCTAGTCCCCAAGTGGGAGAGATAGCAATACCTCTTCCCAATGAACGAATAAAGGAAAATTCACCCGAAAGAGAATATCTAAAGCTTTCCATATAATCCAGATAACGGCTTCTGCCAAACACTTTTACCAATGAATGTATAAGCGGTGAATAAAGAAGACGTGTTGCACGGCCATGAAGCTTATGTGTAACACGGGAATAAAAGCCTTTATTGGATTCAAAATCCAAAGCAGGATGAATAATAGGAAAAAATAACCG
>NZ_JBATIY010000002.1:0-1617 GCF_049668085.1 Sulfurovum sp.
TGTGTGCACACCCATAGGGTCAAAGTTTTCAATAGAACATACGATAATACAGTTATCTTTATTGTCTCTAATAACTTCCATTTCATATTCTTTCCATCCAAGCATAGATTCCATGATCTCAATCTCATTGATCGGACTTGCATCAATACCTTCTTCTGCCAGTTTTTTAAACTCTTCCATATTGTATGCTACACCTGAACCACCACCTGCAAGAGTAAATGACGCTCTACTAATTACGGGGAATCCAATTTCCTTCGCAACTTTTATCGCTTCATCAACACTGTAGGCATTAGCACTTTTAGGTAGATCCATACCAATTTTTATCATGGCATCATTAAAAAGTTGTCTATCTTCACCTTTTTTAATAGCTTCAGGATTAGCTCCAAGGAATTTAACACCTTCAAGCATACCTGCTTCGTTCATATCCATAGCAACGTTGAGTGCAGTCTGTCCACCCATTGTGGGTAGGATGGCATCAACATTTTCTTTTTTGATGATTCTATTAATTATTTCAGGGGTAATCGGTTCGACATAGGTACGGTCTGCAAACTCAGGATCAGTCATGATCGTTGCAGGGTTGGAGTTGATAAGAACAACTCTATAGCCTAATTCTTTAAGTGTTTTAGCTGCCTGAGTTCCAGAATAGTCGAATTCACAAGCTTGACCGATAACGATAGGTCCAGAACCGATAAGTAAAATAGTTTTGATGTCATTGCGTTTTGGCATGGAGAAATACCCTTGATTTTTAGTTTGATATTATACATGATTTAGATAGAAAAAGCCCTTAAAAAAGGGCAAATTTAAGGTTTTAGAATAGGTCTAAACTTGTCGAGTCAAATTTAGACTTGACTTTCTTCACTTTCTTTGGAGGTTCTGCTATTTCAACAGGTGCAGTAGGTTCAATGATATCTTCTTGCGTTTGATCGATACGGCTTGGAATACTGGAAACAACAGGTGTACTCACATTCACATCCTGTAGCGTTTCAATCGTCAGGTTCTGTTCTATGGTACGATTTTGTTCTGTATGAATATTTGGAATACTGTATCTTTTTGCTACCTTTGTGCCATTTGAGTCAAAATCTTCCACCAGTGTTGCTTTTGCATCATTGATGAGGAAAAAGGTTTTTGGATGGAAAATATCACTATAGGTTTTAATATGGGCAACGGTATAGGCACTCTGTACCTCTATTTTTGTTACTAGACCGACAGGAAGGTCTGCGAAAAAGATACCATCTAAGCCTGATGTGACGACTGCATCACCCACTTGAATTTTATGCCATTTAGGTATAAACTTGACGATCATTTCATTTTCGGCCCTACCCAATGCAATACCTGGTGCCTTTGTTTCCCCTATAAAAACAGAAAAACGGCACTTTTTGTCTGAAGTGAGGTAACCATAGAGTTGATTATTTTCTACTCTAGCCGTTCCTCCAACCACATTTCCTTGGATCAGGCCATAGAGTTTATCTTTCTCAAGTCCTTTGGGTTTAGTGAGTATGATCTGAGAAAAACTGTTAAGTTTTACATAAGATATCGTCTCAGTGATGGAGATGTTATCTACAGGCAAATGACTCAAGTCAGGAAGTACTTCATAAATATTCTTTACTTGCTCTATAT
>NZ_JBATIY010000003.1:0-2683 GCF_049668085.1 Sulfurovum sp.
AAAACAGCTTGGTTTTTACGGTGTAGATGTCAGTTCTGGTGTAGAATTGATCAAAGGTAAAAAAGACCCTAAAAAAGTGAAACAATTTATAGCTAATGCAAAAAGTCTTTGAAGAATTAACGATAGCATTTCGTAAAAATGACGGGGTGTTACATGAAGAGCAATATAAACATATCGTTACCAAGCATACGACATTGTTGGAAGATTCCGAAACGATCTTTATTCTTCTCCAGGCTTCAGGCTATCCTATTTCACAATTGGATGATGAACATTATAGACTAGAGACGTGTTTTACCCCACATACAGAACAACGTTACTGTGTGATAGATATAGAAACCAATGGTTCTAAACCAGGTACCTCTCAAGTGATAGAGATCGGTGCGGTAATGTTACAGAACGGTGAAGTGATAGACCGTTTTGAAACCTTTGTTGAGTGTGCTTTTCTACCGGAATATATTACCAAGATCACAGGCATTGAACCCACAGACCTTATAGGTGCACCTACAAGAAAAGAAGCGCTGACAGCCTTAAGACATTTTATGGGTGATGCAGTATTTGTCGCACATAATGCCAACTTTGATTACACTTTTTTAAATGCCTCTTTTGACAGATTTGGTTTAGGGCATATAGGTAATCTTAAGTTATGTACGATTGATCTTGCACGGCGTACTTTTGAGAGCGAACGTTATGGGCTTGCCTATCTGATAGATTTTTTAGAGATTGAGACGGCTACACATCATCGTGCCTATAGCGATGCTGTCTGTGCTGCAAAGGTGATGGAAAAAAGTTTAGAAACCCTTCCGGAGTATGTAAAAAGTGTGGATGAGTTATTGCGTTTTTCAATTTCCAGCAAAAAAGAGAGAAGGATAAAAAAAGAGAAACAGAGTTAGAAAACGCTATTTCTCTTCTTTTAAAATATGGTGTAAAAAAAGTATCTGTGCAAAAACAGGTGCAAAGATATTGACCAATGGCACATAGTTAAAAAGTGCAGCAATCATGGCTAAAACTCTTGTTTTCTTTCTTTTCTCTTTAAGCACTTTTTTGTCGTTAATAAAGAGTGCCCCCACATCATAAATCGTAGGTTCTTTCAGTAAAATAGACCATAGATAGAGTATGACCACTTGACCAAAAATAGGAATGAAGAGTAAAGGGAGTGTAATGATAAAAAGGAATAGAAAGACAATACTGGCTTTCAATGTCAAGAGTATGGAAGTAGTGATATCTGCACTGCCGACCACAGGAACATCCGGATAGTGTTTTTGGGCCAAGGCTATGAGTAGTTTTTCACTATAAAGTGATGTCAGCAATGCTACGATAATAATAAAAAGCATATAGGCAACTGAAAATGTTGCTACTGATGCACCGGATGTCTGCAGCCATTCCCATGGAATCCATGAGAGATATGAAGAGATAAGGCTTGTTAATGCACCCCACATATTCCATGTAAGCAGCAGCGTAACGGCTAATGAAATGAATCCTATTTTGATTACGAAGAGGATGACCTCTTTGGAGAGCATATCTTGTAAGCTTTTGGTTATGATCTGTTTCATTTTTTTACTATGGCCTTTTTACTGATATTCATTTTTAAAATCGACATAACGTTTCGCAGAAGCATAGAGCTCAGCCACTTCTTCCTCTGTTAATTCACGTACGACTTTTGCAGGACTTCCCATAATAAGACTTCTAGGAGGAAAGATTTTATTTTTAGTGACAAGGGCAGAGGCACCTACGATGGACTCTTTACCTATGACAGCGCCGTCAAGAATAGTAGCTGACATACCTATGAGACAGGCATCTTCTATGGTGCAGCCATGAAGCATCACACGATGACCTACAGTAACATCATTACCTATCACTGTAGGATGACCATCTGACATATCTGCTTTTTTGTGATGCGTCACATGCACCATGCTAAGGTCTTGGATATTGCTTCTGTCTCCTATGGTAATGTGGTGCACATCACCACGAACCACAGATCCAAACCATACAGCAGAGTCCTCTCCCATACTCACGCGTCCGATCACTGAAGCCCCTTCAGCGATCCAAGCATTGGGTCCGAGTTTGGGTGTCCATTCTTTAAATTTTATGAGCATTAACTCTCCTTCAATATACGATTTGCCAAGCGGCTTACATAGTTGGGTGTTACTTTTTTTGTTTTATCATGGATCTTGTTCACATACTCTTCTAAGACATTATGGTTATTGACCGTTTTACCCAAAGAAGGGACTTTAGTGTAGTTACCATCTTCCTGCAGTTCCCAGCGTAAAGTATTGTCAGCAAGTTGCAGCATGAGTATCTGCTCTATCTTTTGTGCAAGTGTTTCCTCTAAAATAGGTGTCATGAGCTCTACACGTCTCACAAGGTTACGAGGCATGAGGTCTGCCGAAGAAATGTAACATTTGACCTTGTCATGTTTAAAGAAGTAGACACGTGCATGTTCTAAGTATTTTCCTATCACTGAAGAGACCGTAATGTTTTCACTGATACCTTTGATACCTGGTTTTAAGCAACAGATGCCACGGATGATAAGGTCAACCTTACATCCTTCTTGTGAAGCAATGTAGAGTGCTTTGATGATATCCATATCCACTAGAGAGTTGGCTTTAAGTATGATGTGACCTTCAGCGCCATGTTTACGCTCTTTTTCTATGAGTTTGATGAGCTTAGGTTTGATCTGCGTAGG
>NZ_JBATIY010000004.1:0-2688 GCF_049668085.1 Sulfurovum sp.
TAATTGCTGGACCGTGTGTTCTTGAAAGTCGTGACGCTGTAATGCGCATCGCAGAGTCTTTGGGGCAGTACCATGAGGACTGTACTAAAGAGTTTTATTTTAAAGCAAGTTTTGACAAAGCCAATCGCACAAGCCTGGACTCTTTTAGAGGTCCCGGATTGGATGAAGGGCTTAAAATGCTTCAAGAGGTCAAAGACCAGTTTGGGTATAAGATCTTAACGGATGTCCATGATTATACTCAACCCAAAGCAGCCGCTGAAGTGGCAGACGTACTTCAGATCCCTGCATTTTTATGTCGTCAGACAGACCTTCTTGTTGCAGCAGCAGAGACTTCTGCTACTGTGAACATTAAAAAAGGACAGTTCTTAGCACCTGCTGCGATGGAACATTCAGTGGCAAAGATACTTAAAACCAGAGGTTTTGATGGTGAAGTAAGTTATGAAAATGCAAAGAAATATAATGTATGGCTTACAGAACGCGGATCAAGTTTTGGATATGGAAATCTTGTCGTAGACATGCGTGGACTTAGAACGATGCGTGAGTTCGCCCCAGTTATATTTGATGCAACACACTCTGTGCAGATGCCTGCATCTGGTGGAGCAAGTTCAGGTGGAGACTCTTCGTTTGTTCCTTATCTCTCACGCGCAGCTGCAGCTGTAGGTGTGGATGGTTTCTTTTTTGAAACACACTTTGACCCAAGCATTGCTTTGAGTGATGGACCAAATATGATAGAATTAAGCAAATTGGATGCATTGATCAAACAGATCGATGCGATTAGAACCATAGTGGAATAGATAAATTTAAAAACATAATTAAAGGATAAGAATGAAAACAGTAGAAGGTCAACTCTCAGTAGATAAAAGTAAAAAAGTAGCGATCATCAATGCAAGATTTAATCACTTTATCACAGATAGATTGGTGGAAGGTGCCGTCGATGCGTATGCAAGACATGGTGGTAATGCAGATGATCTAGATCTTATTTTGGTACCAGGTGCATTTGAAGTACCATTTGCATTGGACAAAGCATTGGCTTCTGGTAAATATGATGCTGTATGTTGTTTAGGTGCAGTGATCCGTGGTGCAACACCTCATTTTGATTATGTATCAGCAGAGGCAACTAAAGGTGTGGCAACTGTAACGCTTAAATATGGTAAACCGGCAACATTTGGTGTACTGACAGTTGACAGCATTGAACAGGCTATAGAGAGAGCAGGTACGAAAGCAGGGAATAAAGGTGCTGAAGCGATGGTAGGACTTATTGAGCTTATTAACCTTTATAATGAACTTGATTAATAGCAACTAAAAGATAGTATAGGACGCTTTTGAGCAGAGCCCAAAAAGCTACGTTGTCACTACGACAACTTCAGCAGTTGGCTCATGTGACTAGTCACATTAAATAAACATGAATAAATAGGAAAAATATGGCAACAAGACATCAGGCACGTACAGCGGTAGTTGGGTTACTCTATGCGTATGATCTAGGAAATGAAAATATTGCAAAGTTCTCGGATGAAATCTTGGAAGAGGGTAAGATCCGAAATAAGCAAAAAGAGTTTTCATATACACTTTTTCAGGGGACCATAGAAAATCTTGAAATGTTGGATGCCAAAATTAATGAACATTTGATGGATTGGGACTATGATGGCATTGGAAAAGTAGAAAAAGCTATCATGAGACTGGGTGCGTATGAGATACTTGTGGCTAAAACAGACAAGGCGATCATTATTAACGAAGCAGTTGAACTTGCTAAAACACTTGCAGATGAAAAATCACCACAGTTCATTAATGGTGTTTTGGACGCATTGGATAAAGAGACATAAATGACGAGTCGTACTAATTCTACAAATAAACGTATGAGTATTGATGAGGCGGTAGAGCTCATTGAAAAAGCTGATCTTAAAACCCTTGGAAAGATGGCACTTGCACGTAAGAAAGAGATGCATCCTAAAGGTGTTACCACATTTGTCGTAGACAGAAATATCAACTATACGAATATCTGTTGGGTAGACTGTAAGTTTTGTGCTTTTTATACGCATGAGAAAAAAGAAGATGCGTACATTCTGACTTTTGATGAGATAGACCAAAAAATAGATGAACTTTTAGCGATAGGCGGAACACAAATACTCTTCCAGGGAGGAGTACACCCTAAGCTTGAGATAGAGTGGTATGAGGACTTGGTTGAACATATCTCAAAGAAATACCCGCAAGTTACAATACATGGTTTTTCATCGATTGAGATAGATTATATTGCCAACCGTTCTAAGATAAGTATCTCAGAAGTTTTGCGTAGACTCAAAGCCAAAGGGCTTAGTTCTATTCCTGGTGCAGGAGCAGAAATACTTTCAGATAGAGTACGTGACATTATAGCCCCTAAAAAACACGATAAAGATCAATGGCTGGAAGTGCACCGTCAGGCACATAAACTCGATATCAAGTCAACGGCTACGATGATGTATGGTACGGTAGAGACGACTCGTGAGATTGTGGAACACTGGGATTATGTTCGTCAGCTTCAGGATGAAACAGGAGGGTTTAGAGCATTTATCATGTGGTCATATCAAAGTGATCATACACAGCTTAAAAGAGAAGTGCCAACGATCACAAAAACCTCTTCAAATCTTTATCTGCGTTATTTGGCAGTAGCGAGGCTTTTTTTGGATTATGTACCAAATATACAGAGTTCATGGG
>NZ_JBATIY010000005.1:0-8070 GCF_049668085.1 Sulfurovum sp.
CTGACCGAGGAGGTGATGTTGCAGAGATGGAACAGTTAAATCATGCCTATCAATTATTGATGAAGTATATAGAAGAGTTTCGTTATACTTTTGATGAAGAAGAAATTTCCAAACAATTCCCAGGAGCAGATTATGCCCATCGATTCAAACCCTAATATTTATTATGAAGATAGAGAAGATGCTGCAAGGCAACTAATTGAGCTGTTGCCTGTAGAATTACTTGAAAAAAACGAAACGGTAGTGATAGGTGTGAGTGAAGAGGGTGTTTATTTTGCAGACCAGATAGCCACAGCGATGAATGTCCAGATGGATATTTTGCTGACAGAACCAATTTTAGCGCCCAACAACTCTGAATTGGCCATTGCCATGGTTTCAGAAACAGAAGAAGTGGTGATGCATAAGGCGCTCATTGATGCTTTTGAAATCAATGAAGACTATGTATATGGTGAAGCACACAGGAAGTATGAAGAAGAAATACTCTCTTATGTATATAAATACCGAAAAGGCAAGGATCTTATCTCTCTTGCAGGGAAATATGTCGTTTTAGCTGACGAGTGTATAGAAACAGGACTCACTATGATGGTTGCACTTAAATCAGTGATCGCAAGAGGTGCTAAAAATATTTATATTGCAACACCTGTGTTAGACGAAACAGTGTATCAAAATCTGCTTACTGTTTGTGATGGTGTATTTTGCCCCCACAAGATAAAAGATTATATTTCGATAGAATACTATTATAAGGAATATGAGAGATTAGAATCTAAAGAGATATTATCCATCGTACATGTATAAGAAGTCATAGGTATTTAAAGTAGAAACAAATAAAGGAAAGATAAACGAATGAAAGAACAAATTGTAGAGATTAATGTAAACAGTCTTGAAGAAAAATACGAATTCAATAAAGTAGCTAAACAAGCAAGTGGTGCAGTAATGTACAGACAGGGCAAAGCTGTACTGATCGCAGCTGTTGCTGTTGATGAAAAGGCTGTTGATGAAGATTTCCTTCCATTGACTGTTCAGTATATGGAAAAGTCTTATGCTGCAGCAAAGATCCCTGGCGGTTTCATCAAGAGAGAAACGAAGCCTGGTGATTTTGAAACATTGACGTCTCGTATCGTTGACCGTTCTTTACGTCCGTTATTTCCAAAAGGGTTTCATTATCCTGTAACTATTACCGTGATGGTGGTAAGTGCAGATTCAGAGGTCGATATGCAGGTGGCTGCTTTACATGCAGCAAATGCAGCACTCTATGTTTCTGATATTCCTGTTTCAACTAGTATCGCTGCAGTAAGAGTTGGTACTGTGGGAGATGATATCGTTATCAACCCTACACTGACACAACAAGCCCAGAGTGAACTTGACCTTTTGGTTGTAGGTTCTGGTAAAGATGTAGTGATGATAGAGATGCGTACACTTGCTACAGAGTGTGAAGAGGGTCAAAATGCCAATGAGTTTGATGAGTCAGCACTGGTTGATGTCATTGCTATGGCAGCAGAAGCTATAGATGTATCAACAACAGCTTATGTAGATGCCTTTGCACCTATGGTAAGAGAAGCATTAGAACTTGCATTGGCTGAAGATAAAGTGGATGAGTCACTGTATACGATGATCGAAAGCAATTATGCTGAAGATGTCGAAAAAGCTATTTCACATATGGCAAAAAGTGAGCGTTCTACTGAACTTAAAAAAGTGCGTATAAAAATCATGGAAGCGTTAGAGGCTGAAGGAAAAGAAGCAGATAAAGAACTTGTTTCCAAAGTACTTGAGCGTTATAAAAAAACAGTTGTAAGAGCAATGATCTTAGATAAAAATATTCGTGCAGACGGTAGAGCACTTGATGAAGTAAGACCTATCAGCATTGAGACGAACCTTTTACCTTCTGTTCATGGTTCATGTCTATTCACACGTGGACAGACTCAGGCACTTGTTACTGTCACACTTGGTGATAAAAAAGATGCACAGATGTATGAATTGATCACTGAGAAAAACTCTCAGTCTGAGAACTTTATGGTGCACTACAACTTTCCAGGGTACTCTGTGGGAGAAGCAAAATACATCGGTGCTCCAGGTCGTAGAGAACTCGGACATGGTAACCTAGGGAAAAGAGCACTAGAGCCTTCATTGGATTTAAACTATGATGGCAGTATCCGTATGGTCTCTGAAATTTTAGAGAGTAACGGTTCTTCTTCTATGGCGACTATCTGTGGCGGTGCATTGGCATTGCGTGCAGCTGAGGTAAATACGACAGCACTTGTAGCAGGTATTGCTATGGGTCTGGTGAGTGAAGGTGACAAGTATGCAGTCCTTACAGATATTATGGGACTTGAAGACCATGATGGAGATATGGACTTTAAAGTAGCTGGTACTACGCAAGGAATCACAGCATTGCAAATGGATATCAAGCTTGGCGGTATAGAATTGAGCGTCTTGAAAGATGCTCTACAAAAAGCAAGCCAGGGAAAAAATCATATTCTTGGACTTATGGAAGAAGCAGAGAAAAACATCGCTGCAAGTACGGCACTTCCAAGTACAGAGCATTTTACAGTACACCCAAGCAAGATAGTAGATATCATTGGTAAAGCAGGTGCAACGATACGTGAGATCATCGAGAAGTTTGAAGTCTCAGTTGATCTAGATCGTGATGTGGGTGGCGTAAAACTTTCAGGTGGAGATAAAGAAAAAGTAGCAGAAGCCAAAGCTCACATAGAAGGTATTGCCTCATCTCCTGTGAAAAAACAGATGGAGTATAAAGTAGGTCAAAGCTATGATGGAAAAGTAAAGAAAATCGTAGATTTCGGACTCTTTGTTGAAATGCCAGATGGCTTTGATGCACTACTTCATATTTCAAAAGTAGCTAAAGAACGTGTCAATAACCTTTCAGAAAGATACAACGAAGGCGATGACATCACTGTTGTTGTAATGGAGCAAAAAGGTAAAAAGGTTGAACTCGCAACACCTGAATTTTTAGCATAACATTCTTCTTTCTTTTTTACTTTATTCCTCAAGACAAAAGTAAAAAAGAGATCGCTCTACACTTAACTCTTACACATACTCACAATTAACTAAATCATTATCAACCTACCTTATCAAATATAATACTTTTAATAATTAATAATCATAATTTATAATTATATTGTATTTTTATATTTTTTATGCTACACTGATTCAAAGGCCAAACTATTTGTGAAGATAGGACGGAAAACTACGGATCTCATATCAGACCGCCGGGTTGCAATCAAATGATGTGAAGAAATTTTTAAACACTATTTATATCTATGAAATGTCTACAAATTTTTTCTTACAGTAGAAATTTTGTGATGGAAACGATCTAACTTTTCTTAATTTACATTATTGCTACTATTCATAAAGAATCTCAAAATAAGGAGAAATGAATTATGAAATGGATTATTTCACGTTTAACTACAGCAATTTTATTATTGATGAGTATGGCAGAGGGGGCAAGTTATACAGCTACCGGACAATTTATATTAGGTACTGAGTTAGGTACTGCCTCTACCTTTTCTGCTACATATAGTGATGGAGACAAACGTATATCGTGGGGTACTGGAGATGGTGCGCAGAGTTATCTTCAGCTTGTAGAAAAAAGTGGTGATGCGCTTGCTGATGGTGTGGAATATCCTTTTGGGGATCTTGTACATGGTAATTTTCCGATCAGTCCACCATCATTGAGATTTGTACAATTAGAATGGACCCTTGATGTACCAACTACACCAACTGGAGAGCCTTTTAACAGAACATGGACCTTTAATCTTTACAATTGGGAGACAACCAATGGAGGTGATTGTCCTAGAGATACAGATGGAGTTATTGTAAATCCTGCAGATGGGCATCCCTATCTTGGAGACGGAAACGATGTAAGTACTTGTGATGATGCACACAACTTTGGAGCAGTAGATACAGGCAGTTTTGAACAGGATTATACCTGGGTAGACAGCAATAATACCATTTACTATTTTAAATTTAGTGGATTTTATGATGAGCAAGGAACGTTAACTTCTACCTTTTGGTCACCAGAAGACGGAATATCAACAGGTAGTGTTACATTCTCAGTTACAGCTAAAGGACAAAATGATGCATATATCAGATCACGTGTATGGGGAGACATTAACAATAATGGTATTCAAGATGCAGAAGAGACCTCAGGTCCTGCAGGTTTTATAGTTGAACTGTGGGAAGTAAATACTACCTCTATGACAGAAACAAAAGTGGATGAAACACTAACGGATGCTAATGGTAATTATTCTTTTGTAAATGTTAAAAAAGTGAGAAGTGGTTCAGGAACTGCTGTAGATAGAGTCTATAACATTAAATTTATTGCTCCTTCAAATCTCACTGGTCTATTTGAGTTCACTCAGCAAAGTACAGGAGATCCATTGGATAGTGGGACAGACAGTGATGCAGATATAAATGGAATAACTAAAAACTTTTCATTCCCAGTTGATAGTAATGGTACAGAAAATATCGATGCCGGTATTAAACGTGGTGTCATAGGTAATCAAGTGTGGGTCGATACAAATGCAGATGGTATTCAAGATCCTACTGAAAAAGGTTTGGCAGATGTAGTAGTTAATCTCTATTCAGATGGTGGCGGCACTTTAATGCAAACAGTTTCTACTGATATACTAGGCAAATATCTTTTTGTTCCGCTTCCTGCTGGAGATTATGTAGTTGAATTTATCCTGCCTACTGATTATACATTCAGTCCGAAAAATGCAGGAGGATCAACAGTTGACAGTGATGCAGATCCAACGAGTGGTAGAACGGATGTAATTCCTATAAGCCTTGCTTCCGGAGATAACAGTACAATGCTTGACTGGGATGCAGGTATGATAGGTGTTGAACCACCTGAAGAGATCCCACCTTTAGGTCCTCCTCCACCTGAAGCAGAAGATTGTCCATGTGATGATGTATCTAGTGATAGTTCATCAGCTTTAAGCATAGTTTCATCAGGACTGATGATACTTATGACACTTATGCTTGGACTTTTCTTTGTACGAAGAGAAGAACAATTAAGCAGAAATGAAACACAGGGAAGGGGATAAAGATGAAAACTATATTAAAAACAGTAACACTTACTACGCTACTTTCAAGCAGCAGTCTATTTGGCGGGGGAGATATTGCCCCTGCTGTTGTTCCTGTTCCAATTGTACAGGCAGATCCAAATCCTTTTTATGTTGGTGTAGGTCTCTTATGGGCCGGAGTCAGTAGAGACTGTTCTACTGCAGGCTGTCCTGATGTACGGCTCAAAGACTCCACTTGGGGTGGGATCATTAGAGCCGGATGGGAATATAACCAATATGTGGGTATAGAAGGACGTGCCCTGAAAGCGACCATAGATAGTGACTGGGGAGAGACGACACACTACGGTATTTTCCTTAAACCACGGTACCCAGTAAGTGAAAAGGTAAATATATATGGTCTGCTCGGATATGGGCATACAGAGATAGATACAGATTGTACAGCTATTTACGATACATACAAGTATGATGGTTTCAGTTATGGTATTGGGCTTGAGTATGATCTGTCTGACACAGAAGATGACAGATTAGAAGGAACCTATGACAGACCGTTCGATGGTCACATGGATCAGGAGAGAAAATGGGGGCTTTGGATAGATTATCAGAATCTCATGAATAATGAAGGCCCGGCGAACTTTAAATCCAATATCGTTACTTTTGGTATTACTTACGATTTCTAATCAGCATCAAGAAGGTTGCCGTATCAATATACGTGCAACCCTTCTTGAATTGATCCTATCTTTTAACCATTTTTAATCATGATAAAGATATAATTGCGACGTTATTTGAAGTGATCAGTAGGGAAATGTAGGCATTTATGTTTATATTGGCGATAATTTATTATCGTTTACGCTATCCGAACAGACTTTGAGAACAGTCGAAGAGACTTAAACTCTACTAATTTAAAGGATATAAAATGAAAAAGTTTTTCTTACTTTTCTTAGCACTTAGTGCTGTTGCTTTCGCTGGTGAAGGTGAATCTATGATCAAAGCATATTCAGTAGTTGCTGCTGGTGTTGGTCTTGGTCTTGCTGCTCTTGGTGGAGCTATTGGTATGGGTCACACTGCTGCTGCAACAATCGCTGGTACAGCTAGAAACCCAGGTCTTGGTGGTAAACTAATGACTACAATGTTCATCGCACTTGCAATGATCGAAGCACAGGTTATCTATACACTAGTAATCGCGCTTATCGCTCTTTACGCTAACCCATTTATCGGTTAATCTTAAAGACACTAAAAGGTTGTGAGGGATATAATCCCGTCACAACTTTTTGTTATCCCTCATTTTTAAAGTTTCTATAGTACTTCAACTATATATCCGCAGTGCGTCAGTGGTGGAACGGTAGACACGCTACCTTGAGGGGGTAGTGCCCTAGTGGTGTGGAGGTTCAAATCCTCTCTGACGCACCATTTTCTTCAAAACCTTTCAATAGGTATTTAATCATATATTGCTACTAATTTTTTATCATTAACATGTTTTTTGAAATGCTTGGTGTTCATTCAAAGCAACTGATTAGATTCTTGAAATTTTATAGTATATTGGTTTTTAGTGCATTTACCAGTATAGCGTCTTTCAGTGGGTCAGTATTAGGGACTGCTTCTCTCAAACATTCATAAATATAATTTCTTCATATATTAATTATTACATCAATAAATAACTTAACGTTATGTTTAGTCTTTTTTTTAACAAATCGCTATGAAATGCCGTAAAATAGGGCTTTTTAGCATTATTTTATCTTTTTTTAAGAGTTTCTTGTGTTATAATGATTACATCTTAAAACAAGGAAGAAGAATGACAAAAGCAGATTTCGTAGAATTGGTACAGAAAAATGGTGAGTTTGAGAGTAAAGCAGCAGCAGAGAGAGCAGTAAAAGCATTTATTTCTTCAGTAACTGAAGCACTAGTAAAAAAAGAGACTGTATCATTGGTAGGTTTCGGAACATTCTCTACAGTAGATGTAGCAGAAAAAAGCGGTAAAGTTCCAGGAACTGATAAAACTTATACAAAAGCAGCACACACTGCACCGAAATTTAAAATGGGTAAAACACTTAAAGACGCAGTAGCAGGTAACTAAGTTCACCCTCTCATCTACTGCCTTTGGGTAGTAGATACCCTTCATTTCATTTCATCTAATTTTTTTAAAACACCCTATAATCATCCCTGAGATATACTATGTTCATACTTTGTCTAAGGATTTTTATGCAATTACAAGATACGATATGTTTAGGTGTAGCAGGAAACTTTGCACATCATTTAGAACAAGCTGGCGAACTTAAAGACTTTGAAAATGTGATCACTGCTGAACCCGATGCACCCAAAGGTATTTTCCCTTTTTATCTTCCTGGATCTGATTCTTTTTTAGGATTGTATTCTATAGGTACAGAGTCACTAACTCTTCCTGACTATGAAGCGAATGCCCAAGTAGAACCAGAAATAGCAGTACTTTTTGATATTGTGTATGATAATGAGACAAAAGTGACTGATCTGATCGCTCAAAAATTCACTACTTTCAATGACTGTACTATTCGTAAAGAGGGTGCAAAAAAGATTTCAGAAAAAAAGTCCTGGGGTCCTAACTCGAAAGGTATAGGAGATAAATGGATCCCTATCGACAGATTTGAAGAGGGTGGAGTGATGGACAACTACCATTTGTGCTCTTTTGTGAAGCGTGAAGGGGTATTACACCCTTATGGTGTGGATGCACCACTACTTGGTTACTCTTACTTCTATACTAAGCTTAAAACGTGGCTCATTGATAAAATGAACACCCAAGAAGATTTTGGACCACTGGAAGATATAGCTACGCATCTTAAAGGATGTCACTATCCAAAACAAGCACTTATTTCCATAGGAGCAACAGCTTATGCAGAATTTGGTAAGAAGAATTATTTACAAAGTGGCGATGAAGTTTATGTGATCGCATATGACCATCGCAATGAAGACTCTAGTATAGGATCCTCTGCTCATAAAGTTGTATTGCACCAAAAAGTAACGTCATAGTTTAAAAAGAATTAAGCTTATAGCCATAATG
>NZ_JBATIY010000006.1:0-68459 GCF_049668085.1 Sulfurovum sp.
AAATACGGTAGGAACTACCGAAATCAAAGCTTGTGGAGTGTCATAGAGTTTCTAACATCTGTTAGAAATCACGGCATGATGAAACAAGAAGCCCAATCTTCTTTAGAGATTGGGTAGTTCACCATATCCAACACTGGCAAGTAAAAAGTCTATTTTATAATATATATGCAATTAGTGTTTCTAGAGTTAAAAATTTATTATTTACTTCAAATATTTCCTGAAATAATGGGTATTTTATACGATATTTGGATATCATGTTTTTTTAAAGCTTAATGAAGGAATGGTATGAATAAGATAGAAAAAACTTTCGATATCAATATAATATTAATGACTCTGTTCTCCTCTTTAGAAGCGATAAGAGAAGAAAAAAATATTGAACTTATTTATGATATGGAAGCGACAATACCAAGAGAATTAAGGGGTGACCCTGCTGTATTGCAACATCTACTTACTCAAACGCTTAATTTTGTTTTCAAATATACAGATCAAAATGAGATCATATTGTCTCTTAGTGCTCCAGAAGATTTTGTATATGAAGAAGCAATATCCTTCAAAATAAAAAGTACAAATATTGCCAAAGAAAAAGTACTGGCTTTTTTAGAATCCAATTTAAGTAAAGATCTTGAGAAACTAGATGGAAAGATCATTTATGAGAAAGATGCTGATATCCATTTAGATATACCTTTTATGATCAATGAATTAGGGTATAGACGTCATTATAGATTACCAGACGTATCCATGTTGGGTAAAAAGGTATTATTGATCTGTGAGAGTCCAAAGGTCGCACAAAGTATCAAGAAAATGTTTAATTATTTTCTTTATGATGTAGATGTGGGACTTGAAGCATTTAAAGAACGTGGAAATGATCTGACACCCTATGATATATTGATCGTAGAAGATAAATTTAATACAGATGCACTTGAACATATGATTGCAAAAATACAGCAAAATATGGCTCTTAAATATGTGCTTTTGCAAGATGATCATCATGTCGAGACTAAAATAATAAGTGTCTCTACTCATTTGGTAAAACCCGTTACAGAAGAGAGTGTTTTTGAGTTGATTATAGCACTGTTCAAAAATGAAAGGGATCATGAAGAGATAAAAACAGAAGTAAAAGAGAATATTATTGATCTTGAAAAAATGCTCCAAGCACATAAGCATAATGAAAAACATGTAAATCCAAGCAGTAAATATGAAGAGAATCTTCAGAGTATGATCGAAAGGAAAAGAGGGCTTGACTTACCTGTATTAGATAAAAAGGCAGGTGAGGAAAACACCAAAAATATGGGTTTAAAATATGCAAATGAATTAAAAAACTTTTTAGATTCTTTTGAACGTTCAGATATCTATTTTAGACAAATTGTGAATGAAAAAGCAATTAATAAAATTAAAGAGTTTAGTGTAGATCTGGAAAAGCATGCAAAACTCATTGGGGCAGAGAGCATATTGAAATTAGCTGAAACGGTCAGTCTTATTTTTGTCTACAATAAACTCGATATGTTACCTATTTATCCTGGAAAATACCATATAGAACTACAAAAACTTATTACTGAAATAAAAAAAGAACTTAAAATTAAATAGTCTAAAAGACTAGACCTTATTCAGTTTTTTCTATACTGTGACTGGTACTGCACCCAAGTTATCATCTGTGGCAAGGTTATAAATCTATTCATAGACAGTACAAATATACTTTTGCTTATAATAATTCTCCTACTTGAATGCATTACTATGATATCATAATTTAAAGATGGTAAAATACATAAACAATTTTAATATATCATAAAGGACATGTATGTCAATCAAATGTGCATTTTTATTTCCAGGTCAGGGTTCTCAAGCTCAAGGAATGGGGCAAGATTTTTTTAATAATTCAGAAGTAGCAAAGCAGATGCTGATCGATGCGAGTGTACAAACGGGTATCGATTTCTCCCAGCTTCTTTTTGAAGAGAATCCACTACTGGGACAAACAGAGTATACACAACCGGCTATTTTGCTTGTAGGTGCTATGGCACATAGACTTTTTGTGGATGCAACAGGTATCAAGCCGGTACTTACTATGGGACATTCATTGGGTGAATTTACGGCACTTGTTGCTTCTGGAGCACTAGATGCGATCGATGCAGTAGGGCTGGTGAATCTTAGAGGTCAACTCATGGCAAAAGCATGTGAAGCGCAAGAGGTTGGTATGTTGGTAAGTCTAGGGCTAAGTGATGATGCAGTTGAAGAGGTATGTTCTGCACAACGTGAAGCTGGAAAGCAAGTATGGGCAGTAAACTATAATGCCGATGGACAAATTGTGATCGCAGGAATCAAAAAAGACCTTGAAGAGCTAGTAGGTGTACTTAAAGATGCAGGCGCAAAAAGAGCGATGTTGTTAGATATGTCAGTTGCTTCACACTGCCCACTTCTTGAGTCTGCTTCTGCACCACTTGAAGCGAAGTTAAAAGAGATATTAAAAGATGAATTTATTGCACCGGTTATTTCAAACGTGACTGCAAAACCATACAGTTCTAAAGAAGAAGCACTAGTACTTCTCCCACAACAGCTTATAAAACCTGTTCTTTACAAACACTCTATGGCAAATATAGATGATGAAGTAGATTGCTATATTGAGTTTGGCCATGGGAATGTGCTTAAAGGGCTGAACCGTAAAGCAACAAAAAAGCCACACTTTAACGTAAGTGATATGGCATCACTTGAAGCAACGATTGCCGCGATCAAGGAACTTTAATGTCTAAGATCGCCATCATGGGTGCGATGCCTGAAGAGATAGAGCCTATCATAAATAAACTTGATAATGTAGACATGACACTCTATGGAGCAAACAAGTATTATGAAGGTTCTTATCACGGGCAGGAGGTTGTTGTAGCGTATTCTAAAATAGGTAAAGTGTTCGCTACGTTAACTGCTACTGTACTCATTGAAAAGTTTGGTTGTGATAGATTACTCTTTTCTGGTGTGGCCGGTGCGATCAATGATGAATTGAATATCGGTGATCTCATTATTGCCAAGAGTCTTTGTCAACATGATCTGGATATCACTGCTTTTGGACATCCCTTTGGATATGTACCTGAAGGCGATGTGAGTATTGATACGGACCAAACTTTACGAAATATAGCTCAAGATGTTGCAAAACAAAAAGGGTTGACACTCAAAGAGGGGATCATTGCAACCGGAGATCAATTTGTAGCAAATGAAGAGCGCAAAAACTGGATAGGAACTACGTTTGGTGCAGATGCCTTAGAGATGGAAGGTGCTAGTGTAGCAGTGGTATGTAATGCTTTAAATGTACCTTTTTTCATTTTGCGTGCTATTTCTGACAGTGCGGACATGGATGCAAGTTTTAATTTCGATGAATTTCTGGAAAGTTCGGCGAAAATTTCTGCTGATTTCATCTTGAGTATGGTGGATGAACTTGGACGATAAGCAAAGACGTACTGCCTCTAAGAGTATCCCTATCAGCAAAAAGCTTCTCAAGTTGGCAGGTAAGACCAATGCGGAGTTTAAACTCATCGGTGAGGGTGATAAGGTACTTGTGGGTCTCAGCGGAGGGAAAGATTCTCTGGCCCTTGTGCATATCATGAAACATATACAAAGGCATGCACCATTTAATTTTGAATTTGAAGCGTGTACAGTCAAATATGGTATGCCAGATGAACATTATGAGTTTTTGAGCAAACATTGTGAAGAGTATGGTATTAAGCATACGGTTTTTGATACGAACATTTATGAGATCTCAAATGACACGATACGTGAAAACTCTTCATTCTGTTCCTACTTTTCACGTATGAGAAGAGGGGCACTCTACAGTTTTGCTGAGGAAGGCGGGTTTACTAAGGTGGCTTTGGGACATCACTTTGATGATACAGTTGAGAGCTTTTTTATGAACATGTTCTATAATGGTACGATGAGAGCTTTGGCACCTATCTATAAAACCAGTAGAGGTTTTCATTTGATACGTCCATTGATACAAGCCAGAGAGTCACAATTACGTGCCTTTGCTGAAGAGAATAATTTGCAGGTGATCGGTGATGAAGCCTGTCCTGCTATGCTAAAGAATGTGAAGATGCCTCATGCCAGAGCTTCTACTAAAGAGTGGTTGGCTGGACTTGAAAAAGAGAATAAGGACATTTTTAAAATGTTCAGGGCTTCATTTAAACATATTCATGATGATACGTTTCTTGATCCGAAGCGTTGGGATAGAGATGATATTTAAAGGAAATACTATGAAACTATTTTTACTTTTGACAATATTTTTTACAGGTGTGTTCGCAGAGGATGATGAGATAGATCTTTCAGATGTTGATAACAATATACACCCTTCGGAATTTACAGTAAAATTGATCAAGAACTGTGAGACACTTGTACTGAAAGAAGAACCTAACCGTAAAGCAAAAGAGATATATACGCGTGTTTGGATGGATGATTGTGTTCAAAATTATGGCTGCTTAAGAGAGGTCACGCAAAAAGAGCTTGAAGCTATGAATGAAAATGAAAGAGATTTTGCAGCCTGGAAATATCCAGTGTGGTGTAAAGTAAATGCGAAGGGTAAAGTAGGTTGGGCACGTAAACAATTTCTAGTAGACACACCCTGTAAAAAGCAAGACTAACTCTTTTTGAAAAAAATATGAATCAGTTTACAGCTATAGCATCTGGACGCATAGATAAGGTACTTGCAACCCAACTTGATGTGAGTCGTAACCAAGTTGAAAAGCTCGTCAAAGATGGGCATGTGAGTGTCAATGATAAAACGGTGCTAAAAAGTAGCTTTAAAGTTGTAGAAGGCGACAGGGTTTCTTATGCTTTTCAAGAAGCAGAAAAAAGAGTCGCTCCTCCGATAGACTTTGATGTTGAGATACTCTATGAAGATGAATATCTTTTGGTCGTGAATAAACCTTCGGGATTAGTGGTTCATCCTGCCCCTTCTGTGAAAGAACCTACATTAGTAGATTGGTTGATCCATAAAGGTATTTCTCTTTCAACGATTAGTGGAGAAGAGCGTTATGGTATCGTACATCGTATAGATAAAGAGACAACAGGCGCACTTGTGGTAGCAAAAGACAACAAAGTACATGAGGCACTGAGTCTGCAATTACAAGACAAGAGTATGGGACGCTACTATCTGGCACTGATCGATTGTCCATTAAAAGATGATACAGTAGTGGATAAACCGATAGGACGTAATCCTAACAATCGGCTAAAAATGGATGTTGTTCCAGATGGAAGAGCTGCCAAAACAGCTTTTGTGAAACTACTTACAAGTCAACATCGTGTTGAACTCATAGCAGCAAAATTGTTTACAGGAAGAACCCATCAGATACGTGTACATTTAAATACCCTTGGACGTCATATTTTAGGTGATGATTTATATGGCTTTAAGAGCAAAAGAGATAAAATCTCTCGAGTTAATCTGCATGCATATTTACTATATCTGGTCCATCCTGCAAGTGGCGAAAAAATGGAGTTTATAGCCCCGCTTTTTGATGATATGAAAATGTATATATCCAAGAATTTTGATCAAGGTGAAGTCGATGAAAAAATCAATCCTCATACTCTGGGTACTCTCTTTAATAATCTTTAACGGTTGTGGTGCTGTTAAAGGATTGATGACATACGGTACGGATCCTTCATTAAATACTGTTAGACAGGTGCATGCTTTGCCTAAGATAAACTCTATAGGCTTTGAATGGAAGAAGATAGAGGATCAACGTATACATGGAGTCAACATCTACAGAGGTGATGCTTCTCAAGATACAAAAAATTTTAAACGTATAGGTACTGTAGGCAATCGTTATGCAACACACTTTGTAGATACACATGTGAAGCCAGACAGAACGTATCGCTATACATTTAGTACTTTTGCTTTTGGGAAAGAGTCCAAACGCAGTGCACCACTTGAGGTGAGAACGCTGCCTTCGTTCTCAGCAGTCTCTTTTGTGAAAGCCTATAAAGTTGCACCCTCAGTCGTAAAACTTTTGTGGAAACCGCATGCAGATCCAAGTATCAATACCTATATCGTAGAGCGTTCGGTCAATGGGTCTGAATGGAAATTTGTATCACAAGTAGAAGGACAATTGATGGCTGAGTACATCGATACATTTGTAAGAAACGGAGATACCTATAGTTATAGGATCATTGCTCAAAGTTATGACAAGATACGTGCATATCCGAGTCATGTAACAAAAATCAGAATATAAGCAGGAACAATGCCACATTTAAAAGTTAAACCATTCGATACTTCTATCGTAGAACAGCAGTTATCAACAAGTGAAATGATGACTTTTTGCGCTCAAGCAATGAACCGAAATGACATGCTCATAGGTATTGAACATGGAGGAGAAGAATTTTTACTGCAGCTTAAACCAGAGGAGAAAGCCTATTTATTAAAGTATGACAAAGCAAGTAGACCTCTTCAAGTGAATATTCTTAAAGAGGCACTGCAACAAGTTTCGGAAGAGTTGAACCTGGAGATACTTTCTTCAAATATTGCCATATCACATACAAAAACACCACTCTCTTCAGAGTATTTTAAAAAGATAGAAGATTTTGAAAATATCACCTACCCTAAAGAGAAGATATCTGTTGAAGTAGGATTTGGCAGCGGACGACATTTGCTCTATCAGGCAAAGAAGAACCCAGATACACTTTATATAGGTTTGGAGATCCATACGCCATCTGCACAACAGGTGCTTAAACAGATAGAACTACAAGACTTGGATAATATTTGGGTCGTGAACTACGATGCTAGACTATTTTTGGAGATGTTACCTTCAAATGTATGTGAACAGATATTTGTACATTTCCCTGTGCCTTGGGACAAAAAACCTCACAGAAGGGTCATCAGTGCCAGTTTTTTAGATGAATCCATGAGGGTATTACGAAAAGGTGGACGTTTAGAATTGCGTACAGACAGTGATAAATACTTTTGGTATGCACTTGAAACGTTCTTTTCAGTTCCTAAAGTTGAAGTGGAAATACGTAAAAATGAAGCTTTAGAAGTGACTAGTAAGTATGAAGCAAGATGGCTTAGACAAGAAAAAGATATCTATGATGTGTATGTTAAATGTACAGAGGAATCAGCACCTCAAGAGATGACTATAGATTTTAATTTTAATGATGTAAAATATACCAAAGGTATAGAAGAGCGTTTACCTCCAAAAGCGTTGGTTTTTGAGGGATATTTTCTACACTTTGAGCGTGTCTATAAAATTTCTGAACAAAGTCTACTTATCAAATGTGCTTTTGGAAGTTTTGACAGACCAGAACATAAATATATTTTGTTAGAAGAAGAGAGCTGTCGGTATTTAGTCTCTGCCCCTGTGAAAACAACAGTCAACTTTCAGGCACATCAAAAATTAGCCGAGCAATTAATGCTCAATAAAGGAGAGTAGAATATGTCTAATGTGATTCACGCTTCACATCTTACCCTCACCTATGGTAATAGAGGAAAAGAGATCATTAAAGATGCTAATTTTACTATTAAAAAGGGTGAATTTGTGTTTATAACCGGACCTAGTGGTTCAGGTAAATCAACACTGCTAAAAGCACTTTATGGAAAGTTGAGACCAAGTGAAGGTAACCTTGTAGTAGGGGGACAGGATCTATCAAATATACGTCAGAACAAGCTGCAGGAACTGAGAACACATATGGGTATTATTTTTCAGGATTATAAACTTGTGAATGAATGGACAGTGAAAAAAAATGTGGTTTTGCCTTTAATGATAGCCGGATATCCAACTGAGATACAAGAAACGCAGGCACACAGACTTCTTAAACACGTTAAACTTGCAGAACATGCTGACAGATATCCTTTGGAACTGAGCGGGGGAGAGCAGCAGCGTGTAGGTGTTGCAAGAGCATTAGCAAAAAATCCAGTGGTGATCTTGGCAGATGAGCCTACAGGTAACCTTGATGACTATTCGTCAAATGTAATTTGGGACTTAATGGAAAATGCATGTCAGCAGCTTGATACAACGATCCTGGTCGTAACACATAAGATCCCTACGATCTTTTCGTTACCTTACAGACATTTTATTATAGAGAGCAAGGGTGTGTATGAAGTTCATTAAAAATCATCTTATGTTTATACTGCCACTTATGGCAATTTTATTAGGTATAGAGTTCTATCTAGTCTTTGAACGTACAACAAACACATATGAAAAAGGTCTCAAAGAGGGCTATTCTATGCTTGTAGTGACAAAAAAGCCTATGGAACTCTCTGCTTTTCAGGCACTTAATGAACATATTAGCAGTTCGGAAAAGATACAACGTGAGAGTATTGTTTCAGAGGTTACGAAAGGTATAAGTAAAAGTAGTAGTGAAGAGATATTGGAAGCATTGCCTTATTTTTATAATCTTGGATTAGATACTTATCTCCATACTACAGGATTGGAAACGATCAAACAAGATCTTAAAAGTGATACTAACATAAAAAAAGTTGAAACATTTGGCAGCACTTATCATTCAAGTTATAGACTTTTTTCTTTTATTAAATTTATCTTGAAAGTATTTATCGGTTTTATGGCAGTTGTGAGTCTCTTTTTGATCATCAAACAGATGGAGATCTGGAAATATGCACATAAAGAGCGTATGCAGGTCATGGAGATATTTGGTGCACCTTTAATGCTTAGATCCGGTGTACTCTTCAGGGTAGCATTTGTAGATGCTATTTTTTCTACGATCTTGGTTTCTGGAATATTCTTTTATATTAAACTCTATTGGGCAGCAGAAAGTGGTATAGATATCATGATGCAAAATCAAGAAGCACTTTTCAAGCTTAGTGATATAGGGATCTTATTGGGGTCTTCACTTCTGATCGTTATTGTCGCTGTGTATACCGTTGTCTTCAGCAGTAAGGGAGTACAGGAGTGAGATCCTTTATTCTTATCTGTTTCGTAGTTGTAGGGTTACTTTATGGTGCTTCAACCACTGCAAAGATAGCATCGTCCAAAAAAAACCTCTCTGCCACAGGAGTAGCTAAGAAAAAGGCAAGCAGACAGCTAAGTAAGATCGCGAAAGATATACAATCAGCAGAGAAAGATATTGTCTATCTTGATAAGAAGATGGCTGAACTTGAAGAGGATCAAGAAGAAAGAGAAAAACAGTATGCATCTTTACAAACTGAATTAAGTAAGTATGAACAAGATCTAACAGAGACAAGCCAGTTATTAGAAGAAAAACGCAAAGCTTTTATCTCTTTGCTTTCTGAACAGTTCTCTATCATATTTGCTATGGAACAGGCACATGAACCTACAAGAGAATCTATACTTATGCAAGAAGTTTATGTCGCATATAAAAACCATAACACCAGAATGTTATCCAGCTTAAGATTTGATATTGGGACATTGAAAAAACAGAAAGAAGATAAGGTTTATTTGCGAAACAAAACAAAAAATCAGATTGTTGCAATTGTCAAAAAAAGAGATGATTATGCTCAAAAAAAATCTAAAAAAGAGAAATTACGTAAAAAACTTGCTAAAGATGAAGAAAACTATAATAAAAAACTGGCAAAGATAGTCGATAAACAAAATTCTCTTCGTTCAACATTGGCAAACCTGAATATTTTACAGGCGAAAGAAGTAAAAAAGGCACGTAAGAGAGCTGAAGCTGAAAAAGAGGCTATGCGTCTTGAAAAAAAGAGACAAAGAGAGATACGTGAAGCCAAAGCATTGGCACAGTCGAAGGCTAGAAAAGCACAAGAGGCTTTGAAACAAGCTAAAACAGAAGCAGATAGAGCTAAAGCACGTTTGGCGGCGAAAGCGGCTGAAAAAGAGAAGAAAAAAGTCTATAAAGAGAGTGAAAAGGTTAGACAGGTTAACTCTTCGTATACACCGTCGAAAACGTATAAATATAGAGGTGGGAAAACGATATCTCCTCTACCTGGATCAAAACTTGTAAAGAAGTTTGGTACGTATATAGATCCTGTCTATAAGATCAAGATATTTAATGAATCTATCACATTACAGTCGCCTGTTACAAACTCAAAGGTGCAAAATATACTGAATGGGAAAGTGGTTTTTGCAGGAAAGAGTAGTATGTTAGGTAAAGTAGTAGTCGTTTCTCATAGTAAAAAGATACATACGGTGTATGCAGGACTCTCTAAAATTGCTCCTACTATCCATGTAGGTGCAAAGATACAAAAAGGATATGTGGTAGGAAAAGTGAATGAAAAGCTCATTTTCCAAGCAACAAAAGATTCCAAACATATCAACCCGTTGAAGCTTATTAAGATATAGCCAGTTAGAGTTTAAACGCCTCCTAAACCACATTAGGATATAATCGCGAAATTATATAAAGGTGCATCTGTGACTAAAAGAGTATTGGTGAAATTTTCTGGTGAAGCGCTGGCAGGTGAAGAAGGGTATGGTATTGATACTCAGATTCTTAACTTTATTGCAAATGAGATAAAAGAACTGGTAGATGCTGGTGTTGAAGTAGGTATCGTTGTGGGTGGCGGTAACATCATTCGTGGTGTGTCTGCTGCTGCTGATGGTATCATCAAAAGAACATCTGGTGACTACATGGGTATGCTTGCAACTGTGATCAACGGTGTGGCTATACAAGAAGCATTGGAGCATTGTGGACTTGAAGCTAGACTTCAATCTGCTATAGATATGCAAGAGATCGGTGAAGCCTTTATCGTACGTCGTGCCAGAAGACATTTGGAAAAAGGGCGTGTGGTTGTTTTTGCCGGAGGTACGGGTAACCCTTACTTTACAACAGATACAGCAGCAACGCTGAGAGCGTCTGAGATAGAAGCAGAACTTTTGATCAAAGCAACAAAAGTGGACGGTGTCTATGACAAAGATCCAAATAAATTTGAGGATGCAGTGAAACTCGATACGCTTACGTATGATCAGGCATTAACAGAGCATATCAAGGTGATGGATGACACATCTATTGCATTGGCCAAAGAGAATGGATTGCCTATAGTTGTATGTAACATGTTTGAAAAAGGTAATCTGCTTGCAATTATCAAAGGTGATATGAGCCTTTGTTCAGTTGTAAAATAGAGAATGAAATAATAAAGGAATAGATATGAGAACAGAACAATTAACAGCAGAAGCACTAGAAAGAGTAGACTACGATAAATACCTGCTTGCAAATGCAGTAGGAAAAAGAGCTGAAGCTATTGCCAGAGGTGCTGAAATACTTTTAGATATAGATACAACAGGTATGAAATATTCAGATATCGCACTTCAAGAAATTGCTGAAGGTAAAATTACAGTAAGTTTAGAAGGCTAAACGCTTTTGGATGCTTTTTTAGATAAAGCTAAAAATATATATACAATAGAAGAGGCAAGTGCCCTTCTCTGGGAAGAACTCCCATCCCCTCTACCTGCAACAACCAAAGCACTTGAACTTTCACTTGAAGCACATAAAGGACAAACGCGTAAAAGCGGTGAGCCTTATATTGTACATCCCATATTGGTAGCAGCGATCACGGCAAAGGTCTCTAATGATGAAATGATGGTACAAGCTGCTCTTTTACATGATGTAGTAGAAGACACAGATTATACTATCGAAGAGTTAGAACATGAATTCGGGTATGATGTTGCACATATGGTTGAAGGCCTCACCAAGATCGTTGAGATCCGTGATGAAGAGTTGGTCCCTTCAGGTTCAGATGAAAGGCTTATAAACTCTGCACTGACATTTCGAAAAATGCTTATCGCTTCTATTAAGGATGTGCGTGTATTGGTGATCAAGCTTTGTGACAGACTGCATAACATGCTGACTCTAGATGCGCTGAGTTCTGAAAAACAGAAACGTATTTCTGAAGAGACTATTGTCGTGTATGCACCTATCGCACATAGACTAGGTATCTCCAAACTTAAGAACCATTTAGAAGATCTGAGTTTCCGTTATATTTATCCCGAAGATTACAAACAAATAGATACTTATATCAAATCAAACGCACAAAATCTAAAGATCAAACTCAACACTTTTATACAAAATGTAAAAGAGATGATGGATAAAGACGGTTTCAAGGAAGATGATTTTGAAATTATCGGGAGGGTGAAGCATTATTATTCTATCTACCTTAAGATGCATCGTAAAGGTGTGAGTATAGAAGAGGTACTTGATCTGCTTGCAATTCGTATTATCGTTAAAGATCCGATAGACTGCTACAGAGTTTTGGGACTCATGCACCTTCGGTTTACACCTCTTATATCCAGGTTCAAGGATTATATAGCCGTACCTAAAGAAAATGGATATAAAACCATACATACTACATTGTTTGATGAAGAGGGCATTGTTGAAGCACAGATTCGAACTGAAGAGATGCATCGACTTGCTGAGTACGGTGTTGCCGCACACTGGAAATATAAAGGTGGAGACAATAGCGTAAACCTGGAATGGCTAGAGAGTTTACATTATCAGAATGAATCGATAGAAGAGTTCTATGAATTGGCAAAATCAGATCTTTTTTCTGAAGATATTACGGTATTTTCACCTAAAGGTGATTATTATACCTTACCTAAAGGCTCAGTTGCACTTGATTTTGCTTATGCTATCCACTCGGAAGTAGGGATCAATGCGACAGAAGCATTGGTAAATAAGCAGAAAGCATCGCTTTTGACCATTTTGAAAAATGGGGATATTGTGAATATTCTCAAAGATAATAAACCCCATCTTCACTGTTCATGGATTGATACTGTGAAAACATCAAAAGCCAAAGAAGGTATCAGAAGTTCTTGTAGAGCAAGGATAAAAGAGTCAGATACCTTAAGCGCATACAATATTTTGGGTACATTATTTTCTCAAGAGAGTACAGCAATGAAAGATCTTATGGAGCAAATGGACCATAATGATTCTGTCTATAAATTACCAGTCCAGCTTGATTATTATAAAGAGACTATACATAAAGTAGCAGATTATATGGGGACAAAAGAAGTACGCTTTTGGGAATTGCTTAAAAAAGGGTATAAAAAACCATATATTAAAGAGCTGGAACACTTTAGGTTCTTCACGAACAAGCCAATAGACGGGGTAGAGTTTGATTATTGCTGTCATCCTAAAGTTGGTGACCAGATCGTTGCGTTTTATAAGGGTAGTAAAGCTATTATACACCATAAATTATGCAAGAAAGCCTATACTAGAATTTTAGAAGGTCAAGAGATGATCTATGTGAGTTGGACCGGTTCTAAACTCTCTAGATATAGACTTACCATAAGCCTTCAAAATCAAAAAGGTATTTTGGCAGATCTACTGGCAAAACTCTCGACGCTTAATCTCAATATCCTTAGTATTGAATTGGGTATTAGAAATTCGGAGCAGGCAGAATTTTGTCAAATAGAAGTAGAGAGTAATGAGTCTAAGAAACAAGAGCTTGCAGAAAAAATTTCACAAACGTTTAAACTCATAGAAATTATAAGTTTAGATGATGCATATAACAAATAAATAGAGGAAACTGAGTATGGTAGAAAAAGCACTGGAAGAGATAAGCAGAGGTACTGCAGAAGTCATAGATATGGAACGTATAGAAAAGTTGGTTTCAAAATATTATGATGATGGCAGTACGTATACAGTCAAGGCCGGATTTGATCCTACCGGAGCAGACCTTCACCTTGGGCATACTGTACTTCTTCAAAAGCTTAGAGCATTTCAAAATCATGGAGGAAGAGTACAACTTCTCATTGGTGATTTTACTGCAACCATAGGAGACCCTACAGGTAAAAGTGAAACAAGAAAAGTACTTGATAATGATACCATCATGACAAATGCAAAAACGTATCAAGAGCAGGTGTTTAACATTCTTGATGAAAGTAAGACAGAAGTCGTATTTAACTCAACTTGGCTGAATGAATTGGGTGCTGCAGGGATGGTTGCACTAACAACGACTTTTAATGTAGCACGTATGTTGGAACGTGATGACTTTGAAAAACGTTATAAAAGCGGACAGAGTATTTCTATCTCAGAATTTTTATACCCTTTACTTCAAGGGTATGATTCTGTAGAACTTAAAAGTGATATTGAGATCGGTGGTACAGATCAGAAATTTAACCTTTTGATGGGAAGACACCTTCAGCGTGTCTACAATACAGGTAAAGAACAAGCAGTGCTTATGATGCCAATCTTAGAGGGACTTGATGGTGTTCAGAAGATGAGTAAGTCATTGAATAATTACATTGGAATTACGGAAGACCCTAAAGATATTTATGCCAAAACACTTTCGGTTTCAGATGAATTAATGTGGCGTTATTATGAACTTTTGAGTGAGACGTCACTTGAAGATATCGCTACAATGAAAGAGGATGTACAAAAAGGCACACTTCACCCTAAAATAGTCAAAGAAAACTTGGCGCTTGAACTTGTTACAAGGTTTTATAATGAAGAGTTGGCTACACTAGCTAAAGAAGAGTTTGATAAGGTTTTTAAATCAAACAAACTTCCAACAGATATGAATGAAGTTGAAGTTGAAGAGGGTATTTGGATATGTAAGGCATTAGTGGATGCCGGTATTGAGCCTTCTACTTCTCAAGCAAGAAGAGATATTAAACAAAATGCGGTGAGTGTAGATCAGGAAAAGATCTCTGATGAAAAGTTAAATCTTACAGCGGGTGAGTATATCTTGCAAGTAGGAAAAAGAAAATTTGCAAAAGTGAAGGTGAAGTAGTGGCATTTAAATCTTTAAAAATTGGGAAATATACCATTGAAAAACCTATTTTTCAAGGTGGTATGGGTGTTGGTATATCATGGGATCAGCTAGCTGGTAACGTCTCAAAAGAAGGTGGACTTGGTGTCATTTCTGCAGTGGGAACAGGTGTCTATAAAAACAGAAAATACCTTCATAACAATGAAATGGTAGGTAAAGAGCACAGACCACTTGACGCGATCAACTTTTACTCTTATCAGGCACTTGAAAAGATATTTGACAATGCAAGAGCTATTTGTGGTGACAAACCTTTAGCAGCGAATGTACTTTATGCACAGAGTGAATACAATCGTGTCGTAGAGGATGCATGTAAGGCTGGAGCAAATATTATCATTACAGGTGCGGGATTGCCACTTACTATGCCTGAAGCAACGAAGAACTATCCTGATGTAGCCTTGGTCCCAATTGTCTCTACTGCCAAAGCATTACGTATTTTATGTCGTCGTTGGAAAAAAACACATGATAGACTTCCTGATGCGGTTATCGTTGAAGGACCGCTTAGCGGCGGACACCAGGGCTTTAAGTATGAAGAGTGTTTTATGCCTGAAAATCAGTTAGAAGAAATCCTCCCTCCTGTAGTTGAGGAAGCTAAAAACTGGGGCTCTATGCCCATTATCGCTGCTGGTGGTGTATGGGATCATGATGATATCGTCAAGATGATGGAACTTGGTGCAGATGGAGTACAAATGGGTACACGTTTCATCGGTACAGTAGAGTGTGATGCCAGTCAAGTGATGAAAGATATTATTATTGAAGCGGAAGAGGATGACATAAAACTCTTTAAGTCACCTGTAGGTTACCCTGCGCGTGGTGTAAAAACACAGCTTCATACAGATATTGAAAAAGGAACTGCACCAAAAGTTGCCTGTATATCTAACTGTGTTGCACCATGTCATCGTGGTGAAGAAGCGAAGATAGTAGGTTACTGTATTGCAGATAGACTTACTGATGCGTATGATGGTATCAAAGAGAGTGGACTTTTCTTTACCGGAGCAAATGGGTATCGTCTTCAAGAGATCATTACAGTGAAAGAACTTATGAACAAACTGATGAATGGTGAAGACAGCTAAAACCATGCTAAAATTCAGTAGGATCTTTCTTTTAGTCATACTACTGAATACACTGCTTTTCCCCGACTCCAATACACTTAAAAAAGCCATAGTAGAAAAAGGAGAGCTTCGTCTTTTCTTTTCTAAATCATTAAGTAAGAAGAGTGTTAAACATTTTACACTTAAAAATCCTCATCGAGAAATTTATGACTTTAAAAATACACGTATAGCACATAGCCGTGTACCATTGGGTCTAGGTTCAAATGTCCGTCTTGCTCAAAACAATACCAATACGGTTCGAGTAGTGATCACTGGTTATAAATATTCTAAACCTATTGCATACCAACCACTTTTTTCAAATGATCATTATCATATTTCATTACCTAAAAATGGTAGTACATTGCCTGCAAAACGGTATAAAACAACTAAAACAAAACCTAAGAAAACGATAAAAAAGTCGAAATCAAAAAACACAAAGAGTGATAAACTTATTGTCATAGATGCAGGACATGGTGGTCATGATACTGGTGCGATAGGAGGAGGAAAGAGAGAGAAGGATCTTGTGCTTCAGATATCAAAAAGACTCGAGAAACAGCTTAAAAAGCATGGATATCGAGTCGCCATGACACGCAAGAAAGACCGTTTTTTAAAACTTCCGCAACGTACGAAAATTGCTGATAAGAAAAATGCCGCTGTGTTCATCTCTATTCATGCTAACTCTGTACCTAAAAGCAAACGTAATAAAATACAGGGTGTTGAAACATTTTTCTTGCAAAAAACAAGAGATGCAAGATCTCAACGTATTGCAGAAAGAGAGAATAAATCAGTTTTGAAGGGTACTACCAAATTAAGTCGTAGTGTGATATTGGACTCTGTACTTTCTGGACCGAAGATCGTTCAGTCAAATAAACTTGCTATTGATGTACAACGAAGGATCATCACAAATTTACATACAAGGTATCAAAACGTGAAAGATGGTGGTGTGAGACATGCTCCATTTTGGGTGCTCGTAGGAGCAAGCAGACCTTCAATACTCGTTGAAGTAGGGTATATTTCTCATCCTACTGAGCGTAAAAGACTTTTTATGCCGCGTTATCAGGAACTCATCGCTAAAGGTATTGCTGAAGGTGTAGATATCTATTTAAAGAATAGAGAAAAAGAAATTGATATTTAATGAAATGATATATGTATTTTAAACAGGATAAAAAAATGAAAAAATTTATAGTTGGACTTAGTGCACTCTTTGTAATATTGGGTTGTGGTGGTCCAAGTGTTGACAGGTCAGACAGTTTAGTGGTGATAGATGCCGGACATGGTGGACATGATTCTGGAGCAACATGTGCCGGTAAACAGGAAAAAGATATTGTATTGGGTATTACTAAGAGACTTTATAAAGAGTTTAAGAGCGAAGGTTACAAAGTATATATGACTAGAAACAAAGATAGATTTTTGACACTTGGTCAACGTACGAGACTTGCAGATAAGAAAGATGCAGCGGTTTTCATCTCTATACATGCCAATGCTATTGCTAATAAGAGTCGCTTTGATGTAGTTGAGGGTGTTGAAACGTACTATTTGCAAAAAACAAGAGATGCAAAGTCGCAACGTATCGCGGCTAGAGAAAATGCATCCGTACTTATGGGGACAGATAAGTTAAGCCAAGATGTTATTATAGATGCAGTATTGAATGGTCCTAAGATAGTACAGTCACATAAACTTGCCATCGATGTACAACAGAACATCATGCAAAATCTAAATGATGATTATGATGATGTTAAAGATGGTGGAGTAAGGCCAGCGCCATTTTATGTACTTGTGGGTGCAAGCCGGCCTTCTATACTTGTAGAAGTCGGGTATATTACAAATCCTAAAGAGCGTAAAAGACTTTTTACATCAAACTATCAAGAAGAGATCGCAGAGGGTATTGTTGAAGGTGTGAACAGGTACCTGGATAATAGAAAAAGAGAAGTTGGGTTTTAAATAACGTTAAAAAGAAGGAACCCTCAAAGCGTTTGAGGGCAGTGAGGTCAAAAACTACTTGTAGTTTTTGATCGCTTTTTCCAAGATCGCTGTTGCAGCTGCTTTATCTTGGAATCCTGCTACTTTTACCCACTTGTTAGGCTCAAGCATTTTGTACGTTTCAAAGAAATTCTTGATACGGTTAAGTGTATGCTCTGGAACATCACCAAGGTCTTTGATATCCTTGTATGTTGGATCTATTTTTTCAGTTGGTACAGCAATAAGTTTTTCATCTCCACCACTTTCATCTTCAGTCATAAGTACACCTACAAGTCTACATTTGATGTATGAACCTGCTTGAAGCGGGTAGTCACAAAGTACAAGGATGTCAGCCGGATCACCATCATCTGATAATGTGTTTGCTACAAAACCGTAGTTTGCCGGGTAATGCATAGCAGAATAAAGTACTCTATCTACTTCAACAGCACCTGAATCTTTATCTATTTCATATTTGATAGCTGAATTAAGTGGTACTTCAATAATTGCTTTTACAGCATCTGGGTTTTCACCCGATCCGATTTTAGTAATGTCCATTTGAATATCTCCATTAGGTTAGATTTTGGAGATTCTATCATAAATATTATAAATAGTTTATCTAATCATGGTATTATCCTAATATAATAAAATTTAATATACAGGATCTTGTGTGAAAAAAATAGTTTTATCGTTCTTTTTATTGTTAGAAAGCAGTATGGCAATTGAATTGGGTAAAGTACCTATTACTGTGACCATAGATGGGAAAAATGGTGGAAAAATCGATGGTTCAGGATGGGAATCTTCAATGCTTAAAGGTAAAATACATACACTTTTTTACGTAGATCCAGATAAGAGAGATTTGAATAATCCTTTAGCCGATGCGCTAAAAGCAAAAAAATTTGATAGGAAAAAGGTGAATTCTGTTGCCATTATCAATCTTGCGGCTACATGGTTGCCTAATGTGTTCATTGAATCCAAACTCAAAGAGAAGCAAAAAAAATTCCCGCATACGATCTATGTAAAAGATAAAAAGAAGGTTTTAGTCAAGCAGTGGAACCTTGAAGATGATAATTCTGATATTCTTATTTTTGATCAAGAAGGAAAACTGATATATAAAAAGTTTGGAAAAGTCTCTGATGAAGAGATAAAAGATGTGATTGTTTTGATAGAAAAAAATCTTTAGCCTTTTAATATTAGGGAGCCTATTATCAATTTTTTAAAAAATAAAACGATTGCAAGTATACATGTGGTTGCAATGGTTATCATGTTCATTGTCATTATAGTCTTTTCAACGATTGTTGCCTATAAAGAGTATGAAAACTTTGAAGTTGAAGCTGCAACTACCCAATCTACGTTTATTCAAAAACAAAAGGCTACCATTGTTTTTGACACGATGCGTGTACTAGAATTTATCAGTAGCACATATGAAGATAATATTAAACTAGAAGATGAAGTAGTTTTAAAGAAACAAATACTTCATGCCATAGAACAACTTTACGGACGACAAGATGGTACAGGGTATATATTTGTTTATGATTTTAATGGAGTTGTACTATCTGATCCTATACAAAGACAAAATATAGGTACGAATCTTTATGATACAAAAGATGCCAATGGAGTGATGGTGATCAAAGACCTTATAGATATTTCACGACAAAAAGAAGGAGGCTTTGTTGAGTATCAGTGGTTAAAACCTACTTCAGGTTCCTTAAGTCCCAAGATATCTTATGCAAAGTCATTTGAACCTTGGGGATGGATGGTTGGAACGGGTGTGTATCTGGATGAGGTAGAAAAGCATCTTCAAATTGAAGGAGATATACTCAAAAACAGACTTAACCAGTATTTTTTAAAAATGGTGTTTCTTCTGGGAATCTTATTTGTAGTGGGTATTGTAGGTATCATCATTACAAACCGCATACTTAAAAAAGAGATATCTTCATTCAGCGATTACTTTAAAGAAGCTTCATCTACCTATGCTATGATAGATGAAGAAAATATACGTCTTTCTGAGTTTCAAAAAATGGTACCTTACATCAATGCTATGATCTCTGTGATCCATCAAAGAAAAGAGAAACTCAAAGAGATGAATCTTACACTTGAGTCTAAGGTTGAGCAAAAAACAAAAGATCTGAGTGAACAAAATATTTTGCTGGAAAAGGAAAAAGATTTTAATGCGTCACTTGTGGAGGCCCAAGACAGCTTCATTAAACATTCCATACATGAGATCAATACTCCTTTAGCAGTGATCATGACCCATATTGACCTGTTTAAAATGAAAGAAGGTGACAATAAGTATCTGACTAAAATCGAAGCAGCCAGCAAGATCATCTCGAACATCTATGAGGATTTGAGTTATATGGTGAAAAAAAATCGTTTTGTGTATACAAAAAAGTATTTTAATATGTCTGCTTTTCTTGAAGAGAGGATTGACTTTTTTTCTGAAATTGCATGGGGTAATAAACACGATATTATTCCACAGATAGAAAATGATATACGGATCTATTTTAGTCCAGAAGAATTACAACGAATAGTAGATAACAATTTATCTAATGCCATTAAATATGCCAATAGAGGTACAGATGTGAAAGTGGTACTTAAAGAGAGAAAAGAAGAGATCATTTTACAGTTTGTAGGCACTTCACCTATAATAGAAGATACAGAGCGGATCTTTAAAGCTTTTGAACGTGAAAATAATGTGAGGGGTGGATTTGGATTGGGACTGGAGATCGTTTATGCTATTTGTCAAAAAGAAAACGTTAAAATAGAGGTACAATCTGATGAGAACTTAACACTGTTTTCCTATAGGTTTAAAAAAGGGGAGTAGATGAAAGTATTATTACTTGAAGATGAATTGATGCTCCAGAGTGCCATACAAGAATATTTAACAGATACAGGGTATGAAGTAACAGCATTTGAAGATGGGCAAGAAGCGTATAATAATATATTCAAAAATACGTATGATCTTTTTATCTTTGATATCAATACCCCAAGTATGGATGGACTCTCCTTACTGGATAAATTGCAAAAAGAGAGAATATTTGTTCCTACGATCTTCATCTCTGCTATCACAGAGATAGAACAGATAAGTCAAGCATACGCACTGGGATGTTATGACTACCTGAAAAAACCTTTTCACCTTAAAGAGTTGGGTTTGCATATTGAAAGATTGTTAAAAATTGCAGATATAAGAGCAAAAACTTTTGTAAAGATCTCAAGGATGTATTGCTATGATGCGGAAAATCAATGTTTGCTTTTTGATGGAGAAGAGCAGCAGTTGACCCATAAACAAGCACAGATCATGGATCTGTTTGCAAAGAACATCAACAAAGTGGTTGATTTTGAAATGCTTAGACACTATGCCTGGGATGACAGTCCTGTAGACAATGCTATTATCAGAGCAGAGATACATAGAGTACGTCAAGTACTAAAAGAAGATTTGATTACAACACTAAAGGGTGTAGGATATACACTTTCTAAACAAATTTGATCTTTTTGACGGTTATTTGTGCCCATTTTGTAACCAATATACACACATAACTTTTTTTTATAGACCTTTTCCCCTACTTTTCATTTATGCTATGTTAATGCTACGTTAACCCTTCATACTCTAATCGTACAAAAATAATAGGAGACAAAATGAAAAAATATTTGGCATTATCCGTCGTAGCTTCAACACTGCTTATGGCTGGAGGAGATGTGAAACCAGTTGAGCCTGTAGTAGAGGCTGTTGCAGAGGAGTCAGTAGGAACATTCTCTGGACAATTCAGATCATTCTATGTTGATAGAACCTATGATAACAATCATCCAATAGGGAATCGTAATTCACTTGCTTTAGGTGGATGGATCGGTTATGACACAGCTGAATGGAATGGATTTAGTGCAGGGTTTAAAGCTTATGGGGTAGAGCACATAAAACTTCATGATAAATCAGCAGCGTCAATGGCTGCTGCTGGACTTAATACAACTTATTCTTATGATCCTTCAGTATATGGTCCAGGTTTTGATAGTTATGGTTTCTTTGGTGAAGCATACCTTAATTATGCTACAGGAAATACAAACTTTAAAATTGGTCGTCAAAAACTCAATACACCACTTGCTGGTGCAGATGATGCGAGAATGATTCCAAACCTTTTTGAAGCAGCGGTATTAAGTAATACTGATCTTGAAAATACAACATTGATTCTGGGACATATCACTCAGATGGCTACAGGTGATTTCTCAAATGTTTATGGTTCAGGAAGTGCATTGTCGATTCAAAGTGGTTATGGACTTGGATTTACACTAGCAGGAAGCGGTAACTTTACAAATATGGGAACTGTTGCATTAGGAAATGAAGATGCAGGTGGTAACTATGTTGATAACACTACAGATGGTATAACTACAGGTGCTGTTATTTATAAAGGTATTGAGGGGCTTACGCTTCAGGCATGGGACTACTACGCATGGGACTTAATGAATTCAATTTATCTTCAAGCTGATTATGGATTCAACGTAAGCGATTCTGTAAAAATGAATGCTTCTGCACAATATATCAACCAAAGTGATGTAGGTGATGCATTGGCAGGTAATGTTAAGGGTAACTACTGGGCGGCTAAGTTAGGTGCTAGTGCGGGTGCATTAAGTGGATATGTTGCGTATTCACAAACGCTTGATGATGATAGTACTTTAGGTCACGGTATTATCACACCATGGGGTGGAATGCCAGCATTTACACAAGGTATGGTAACAAGACACCAGTTCTTCAATGATACAGATACATGGAAAGTAGCAGGAACATATAAAATGAATGAACTTCTTGGTGCGAATGTAAAAGCGACAGCTTATTACACTTCATTTGATGTAGGAAATTCAACATATGCTGCAGGTGCAACAAGTGAAGAGTGGGGTTGGGATGTTCAGTACCAAGCAACAGAAAACCTGAACTTGAGAGCAAGAGCAAACTACCCAACAGAATTTACTGGTCCTGACGGTTTCGGATGGGATGAGTATAGACTTATAGCTAACTATAACTTTTAAAAAGGAAATATAACATGGATGCAGAAAAAGCACAGGCATATTGGAAAGAGAACATTAGAACCATAATAGGACTTTTAGTCGTATGGTTCGTTGTCTCTTTGGGAGCGGGAGTATTGTTTATCAATCAACTCAACGCTATTGAGATCAGTGGAGTGAAACTAGGTTTCTGGTTTGCACAACAGGGTTCAATTTACGCATTTGTATTACTTATCTTCGTATATGTATATAAAATGCAAAAAATTGATGAAAAATACGGCGTAGACGAGTAGGGAGAAAGAATGGAATTACAAAGTTTAATTTACCTATTTGTAGGTGTGACTTTTGCAATATATATTGGTATTGCAGTATGGAGTAGAGCGGGTTCTACAAAAGAGTTTTATGTTGCAGGCGGTGGTGTTCACCCAGTAGCAAATGGTATGGCAACAGCAGCAGACTGGATGTCAGCGGCGTCATTTATCTCGCTTGCAGGTATCATTGCTTTTAAAGGTTCTGATGGTGGTGCTTATCTTATGGGTTGGACTGGTGGATATGTTCTACTAGCAATGCTTTTAGCACCATATTTGAGAAAATTCGGTAAATTTACTGTACCTGATTTTGTTGGTGACAGATATTACTCTGACCTTGCAAGAACAGTTGCGGTTGTTGCAGTTATCTTTATCTCATTCACCTATGTTGCAGGACAAATGAGAGGTGTTGGTATCGTATTCTCTAGATTCCTACAGGTAGACGTTAACACAGGTGTAATGCTTGGTATGGGTATCGTATTTATCTATTCTGTACTAGGTGGTATGAAAGGTATTACATATACTCAGGTTGCTCAGTACGTTGTAATGATCTTTGCATTTACAGTACCGGCTATCTTCCTTTCATTACAGGTTACAGATACGTTCTTACCGCAAATGGGACTCTTTTCACAGACCGCATTTGCGTTTGATACTGGAGTGAGGGCCATACCAGAAGGTACATTCCTTATGCATGCTCTAGACCAAGCGGTAAATGACCTAGGATTTAACAACTATACTGAGCCAGGATCTGTATTTAACATGTTCATGCTTACTGTGGTTCTTATGGCTGGTACAGCTGGACTTCCACACGTTATCGTTAGATTCTTTACAGTTCCAACTGTTAAAGATGCAAGAATCTCTGCTGGTTGGGCATTGGTGTTTATCGCTATTATGTATACAACTATCGCATCAGTTGCAGCATTCTCAAGAGTAAACCTTGTTAAAAACGTACAAAACGTTGAATATAAGTCTTTTGTAAATGGTGGTGTAGAAAGAGCAGACGGTTCTATTAATGATGGTTCTTGGTTCAAAACTTGGGAACAAGGTGGACTACTTGCTTGGAACGATAGAAATGGCGATGGTAAGATCCAATACGCTAAAGGGGCAGCATTTGATGGTCCAAAAGGTAAACCAGCATATGATGGTGACAAAACAGGTGTAAATGGTGAAAGATTAACAACGAATGCTAAAGGTCCAGCAACAGCTGAAGAGACTAAAGGCAACAATGGTATCGCCAATGAGATCTATGTTGATAGAGATATTATGGTTCTTGCAAACCCTGAGATCGCTAACTTACCTGCATGGGTAATAGCATTGATGGCAGCCGGTGGACTTGCAGCAGCACTTTCAACAGCAGCAGGATTGCTACTTGTTATTTCATCATCAATTTCACATGACTTATTTGGTCAAGTATTGATGAAAGATAAAACAACTGGAAAATCAACACTTACTGAAAAATCAGAGTTAAGATTGGCGAGAGGTGCCGCGGTAGTTGCCATATTGGTGGCCGGATATCTAGGTATCAACCCTCCAGGATTTGTTGCACAGGTTGTTGCATTTGCATTTGGTTTGGCAGCAGCATCATTCTTCCCAGTGATTATCTTGGGTGTATTTGATAAGAGAATGAACAAAGAAGGTGCGATTGCCGGTATGATAGTTGGTCTTACATTTACATTTGTTTATATTGTATACTTTGTATTTATGGGTGGAGCAAAAGAAGATTACCTCTTCGGTATTGCACCAACAGGAATTGGTACTATTGGTATGGTTATACACTTTGTGGTAGCATACTTTGTATCAAGAGCGACACCACCACCACCAGCAGAGATTCAGGAACTTGTAGAAAGAATCCGTCTCCCTTCAGGTGCAGGTGAAGCTGTAGATCACTAGGAACACTTGAAACTTGCCTTTGGGCAAGTTTCACCATTATTAAAGAGAAAAAAGAGAAAAAATTTGAGTTTACACGATCAGAAAAACTTTATAAAAGAAATCCATCCATTTGAAAAACTTACAGAGTTTGAATTAGACATGGCTTTGAAAAATATGGATATAGCGTATTATCCTAAAGATACGGTTTTGATCTCAAAAGAGAAAATAAGTGATTATTTCTTTATTATAATCAAAGGTGAAGTCAACGAATATAACAATGATGAGTTGACCTTTGTTTATCATGAGCAAGATGGATTTGATGCTGATTCTCTCATCTATCATAAGACAGAAAGTACATTTGTCGTTAATGAAGATCTTATATGTTATGAGCTAAAAAAATCTGTTTTCTTAAACTTGATCGGAACCAATAAGAAGTTTGAAAGCTTTTTTCTTAAAAACATGACTGCTAGATTTCAAACACTAAAAAATAAAGAGTATGGTTCAGAAATATCTTCTTTTATGTTTGCCAAGGTAAGTGATATTTATATGCATGAACCATGTATTGTTCAGGCAGAGACAAGTATTAAGGATGCGATAGAAAAATCTATTGCTGGAAACACTTCTACCATTATTGTAGAAAATGATTCACAATACGGTGTTGTAACGGATTCTAATTTAAAAAAAGATGTCTTGTTAGTTGGAAGAGATTTATCCAGTCCCATAGTTGAAATAGCTAATTTCCCATTTATCTGTGTACAAAAAGACGATTTTTTATTTTCAGTGTTATTATTGGTTGTGAAAAATGCCATAAAAAGAGTAGGGGTACTTGAAGATGGAAAGATAGTGGGAGTCATTAAGCAAATAGATATATTGAGTTATTTTGCAAATCACACACATATTGTTTCCGTAAAAATAGCTAAAGCAAAGACTATAGAAGAGCTTAAAAGTGCCAGTGAAGATGTCAATAAAACGATTAAGTCACTCTATAATAAGAGCTTAAAAACAACCTATATCGGGAAAATGGTTGCAGAACTTAATGCTAAAATTTATGAAAAACTCTTTGGCTTTGTTGTCCCCGAAGAATTGCAAAATAAATGTGCACTTTTAGTGATGGGAAGTGAAGGAAGAGATGAACAGATCATTAAGACAGATCAGGATAATGCACTGGTTGTTGCAAATGACACAGATGTAGAACGCTTCCGACCTTATATGGATCAGTTTACAAAAGAACTCATATCATTCGGTTTTCCTCCATGTGAAGGAAACATTATGGTAAATAATCCATATTGGTGTAAGACACAGGCTGAATTTGAAAAGCAAATAGTTATTTGGTTTGAAGGTAACGATATGGATCACTATATGGATCTGGCAATATTCTTTGATGCTAAATGCGTAGCAGGAGATACCACTTTGTTGGAACCATTAAAACAAAAGATATTTGATATGGTTAAGCAAAAAGATGTCTTTATGGCTTACTTTGCCAGAAATTCACTTCTTTTTCAAACACCTATTAATATGTTTTCATCACTGCGTACGACCGATGAGGGAAAGATAGATATCAAAAAAGGGGGTATTTTTGCTATCGTTCAAGGGATCAGAAGTTTAGCTTTGGAAAATGGTGTGCTCGAGAAATCTACAGTAAAAAGAATCAAAAGACTACATCAGTTAGGTGTATTGGAAAAAGAGATGGCTTCAGAGCTCATAGAAGCATTAGGGCTCTTGGCTAGATTACGGCTTCAAGGCCATATTTTAAAGCAAAAAGAAGGTTTGCCGCTTGACAATGTCATTGATGTGAGCGGTTTTGGAAAAATTGAGAGAGATATGCTCAAAGACAGTTTTGTCATTGTGAATGAATTTAAAAAATTTATTACACATCATTTTCGTTTAGGAAACCTGGCATAATGATCGCAAAGCTAAAACAACATTATCAAAAGTCGAGACTTAAAAATCCTGATTTTTCCTTTTTGTTTGATGAGATTACAGAGGATGAAGAGTTTGTCTCTTTTGATTGTGAAACCACAGGATTGAACGTAAAAAAAGATGAAATTCTTTCGATAGGTGCAGTCAAGATCATAAACAATAAAATAGAATTCAGTGAGTCTTTTGAAAAATATGTCAGACCAGAGAATAATATCTGTGAAGAGAGTATTAAGATACATCACATTCGTCCTTGTGATATGGAGAATAGTATAGAAGCCAAAATAGCGATTGAGGAGTTTTTGCATTTTATAGGTAACAGAACGCTTATTGGCTACTATATAAAGTTTGATATTGCTATGATCAACCGTTATGCAAAAAAACTGATAGGAACGACCATACCAAATAAAAGTATAGAACTTTCAAACATGTATTATAAACGCTACAAGAAAGAGTCATCGCATGAATTTGTCGATTTGAAGTTCGATACTATCATGGATAAATTAAATTTACCGAAATTGGGACAGCATGATGCACTGAATGATGCTGTGATGTCTGGAATGATGTATCTTAAACTCAAAGATATGCCAGAATACAAAGGAGCATTCAGTTAAGCTAAGTTTATCTTAAAATTACACTGGTAATTTTTACATAAATTTACAAGAGGAAAGAATATGTTACAAGAAATCTATCAACCAAACCCTGAATTTGCAAAAGATGCAAGAATAAAAAGTATGGATGAATACAATGCTTTGGTAAAAAAAGCTACTGATGATTATGAAGGTTTCTGGAAAGAGTATGCGGATGAGAAGATCGATTGGATTGAACCGTATCACACGGTACTAGATGAATCCAATGCACCATTTGTGAAGTGGTTTGATGGGGGTAAACTAAATGTTGCACATCAATGTATTGACCGCCATTTAGAGACGCAAAAAAATAAAGCAGCGATCATTTTCGAAGGTGACAGAGGCGACAAGCAGGTCATCACCTATCTTGACCTTTTTTATGAAGTAAATAAATTTGCCAATCTTCTTAAAGAAGATTTCGGTGTAAAAAAAGGTGATAGAGTTGTCATCTATATGCCAATGATCCCTGAAGCTGCTTATGCGATGCTAGCATGTGCACGTATCGGTGCGATCCACTCGATCGTATTTGGTGGATTTTCTTCAGAGGCATTACGTGACAGAATTGAAGATGCTGAGGCTAAAGTAGTCATCACAGCGGATGGTGCTTACAGAAAAACAAAACCATATATGCTAAAACCTGTAGTAGATGCAGCACTTACAGGTGAGACACCAGTTGAAAAAGTGTTAGTTGTTGAGAGAAACCATGAAGATGTTACATGGGTAGCAGGACGTGACTACTCGTACAATGAACTTATCCAAAGTAAATCTGGTAAATGTGATGCTGAACCTATGGAGAGTGAAGATCCTCTTTTCTTACTCTATACTTCTGGTAGTACAGGTAAACCAAAAGGTGTACAACATAACACTGCTGGATATATTCTTTGGGCACAAATGACTATGGAATGGGTATTTGACGTTAAAGACAATGATACCTACTGGTGTACGGCAGATGTTGGTTGGATCACAGGACATACTTACATCGTATATGGGCCACTCGCAATGGGTGCCACTACTGTAATGTTTGAAGGTGTTATTACCTTCCCTGATGCAGGTCGACCTTGGAAAATGGTAGAAGAACATAGGATCAACCAGTTCTATACAGCACCAACAGCAATTCGTGTACTTCATAAAATGGGTGAAGATGAGCCGGCTAAATATGACCTCTCTTCTCTTAAAGTACTGGGAACAGTGGGTGAACCTATAGATCCTCCTGCCTGGAAATGGTACTATGATGAAGTAGGTCAGGGTAAATGTGCAATTGTTGATACCTACTGGCAGACAGAGACTGGTGGTCACATCGTCTCTCCACTGCCAGGTGCTACACCGATCAAGCCGGCATGTGCAACACTTCCACTCCCAGGTATCATGGCTGAGATCCTTGATCCTGAAACGGGTGAAAAAGTAGAAGAGGGTGAAGGTGGATATATGTGTGTAACACGCCCTTGGCCTTCTATGATCCGTGGTGTGTGGGGTGATGAAGAGCGTTTCAAAAAGTCTTACTTCGGTGATGTGACTAAAGATGGCAAACCTGTATATTTCACAGGTGATGGTGCCATATATGGTAAAGATGGTTATATCACGATCACAGGTCGTACCGATGATGTTATTAATGTATCTGGACACCGTATGGGTACAGCTGAAGTAGAAGCAGCAATTAAGAAGCATGATAATGTAGCCGCAGTAGCTGTTGTAGGTAAACCTCATGATCTTAAAGGAGAAGGGATTTTTGCCTATATTGTACTTAAATCTGTACCTATGGAACACAAAGATGATGTCGCTGATGAGTTTGAGACCATGAAAGAGATCAATCAGATCATTAAAACAGAGATCGGTAATATCGCTTTATGTGATGATATGGTCTTTGTTCCAGATCTTCCAAAAACCAGATCAGGAAAGATCATGAGAAGGATCCTTAGAGCACTTGCAAAAGGTGAAAAGATCACTCAAGATACTTCTACACTTGAAGATCCTAGTATTGTTGGACAGATCGAAGATCTGATCAACGCATAAAAGTAAAAATAACCTACCTTCTTTCTCTAGAAAGAAGGCATAATAATACAAGTAAAAAAGTAAGTTCAGGACAAAAAAGATGATGATTACTATCATAGAAAAAGAGATATTACTTGCTAATGATATCTCAGACAAGTTAAGAAAATCAGGATACAAAACGGAAGTTTTTAATTGTATCAACAAAGCCGCTAAATTCAGCATAGGTGATGTTTGTATACTCTCTACTGTATTTTCTATGAGCAGTACCAAAGCTTTTATTCAAAAATTTAAACAAAAATCTATTTTACTGTTAGTAAGTCATAAAAGCAATGAAACGCTTACTGAACCTATTAAATTGGGTGCTAAAGATTATATTATGAAACCTGTAAGTATGGATATTCTTGTTAAAAAAATTGAACATTATCAAGAATTTGAGAAACTCAAGTTTAAAAATGCATTATATGGTGAGTATCATGAGTATGTTTTAAAAGATATTGCGCTTGAAGAATACATTGATAAAATCAGTTTTCCTATGATCATTATTACGAACAATATCGCTTATATTGATCAATTGGTTTTAGCCTATGGTAAAAGAAAAGATATGAATATCATGTTTATCTCTCTAAATAGTAAAAATTGGAGGGACAAAATACATCATGCTGAAAAGCATCAACCTCTTTATCTGTCCGGACTAGAGTCATTGAATGTAAAGGAAAGAAATAGTCTGTTTACTAAATTGGAAGGCAGAAAATTTATCGTTTCCAGTTTCACCAGTGTCAATAAGCCTTATGAAACAATAGAAGTTGTTGTACAAAGTACTTCACTGTATAAAAATGAAATTCTTCCAATATCTGGTTATGCACTTATGGTGATCAAATCTCTACAATATAAGATGTCAGATATAGCAATTTCTGAAAAATTGGGTTATACACGAAAAAAAGTTGCTTCATTAAGAAAAAAATATGAACTTTTTAAAGATGACAGGTTGCGAGCCTAAAAGTATGCGTTAGTGAAGATAAAATAGGTTTTCTCTTCACTGTTTATGGACACTTTAAATCTAATGAAAAGAGATTTTACTGCGTAAAGTGGAGTATCTTCAAACGTATGAAGACCCATCCCTCAAACATTATAGTAAAAACACAATGCAAATTCCATGAATGCTATATTAATGCTATAACAGCGTGGCATAATAGGTATACACTAAGAGAATGGGATAAAAGAAGACTATGAAAAAGAAACTATTTCTAATTATTGGAGCCCCCGGTTCCGGAAAAACAACTGATGCCAGCATCATCGCGGGAAGACATACAGAGAGTATCGTTCACTATTCAACTGGAGATATGCTAAGAGAAGAGGTAGCCAGTGGAAGTGAACTTGGTAAGACCATTGATGGCTTTATAAATCAAGGGGCATTGGTTCCTCTTGATATTATCATGGATACGATTATTTCAGCTATTAAAAATGCACCAACAGATGTGGTACTGATCGATGGGTATCCAAGAAGTGTAGAGCAGATGCATGCACTCGATAAAATCTTGGAAAATGAAAAAGAGATCGAGCTTGTTTCCGTGATCGAAGTACGGGTGAGTGAATATGTGGCGAAAGAACGTATTTTAGGAAGAGCTGCTGAGGCGGAAGTAGTCCGTTCTGATGACAGTGTAGAGGTGTTTTTTGATAGAATGAAAATTTACACTACACCGCTGGAAGAGATCCAAACATTCTATATCAACAATGATCTGTTAGAATTCATAGATGGTGAGAGAACACTTGACCTTATCGTCAAAGAGATGGAAATGTTTATCTTGAACAAGATATAAGGGTTTTATGGAAAATTTCATATTAATAATAGTGGCTATTTTCATTGGATACGGATTGAATAGGCTAAGGATCTTCCCTGAAGATGCAGCAGCTATCTTAAATAAATTTGTTATATTTATTTCTCTCCCTGCTATGATCTTGCTGCAAATACCAAAGCTAACATTTTCTATGGATATTATGATTCCTGTGATCATTGCCTGGGTCGTTATGATTTTGACAGCTATTTTGACCCTGTTTGTTTCCAAGATATTTCATTTTACTAAGGAAGTTACAGGTGCGTTAATGCTTGTTGCAGTGTTAACGAACTCCTCTTTTTTAGGCATTCCTATCATCAATGCATATTTAGGTGATGAAGCGCTGCCTTTTATTTTAGTGTACGATCAAATAGGAACTTTTTTAGCACTTGCAACATATGGTATATTTGTGGCTGCCTATTATTCGAATAAAAGTGAAATCAATGTTCAGATCATGGTTGTCAAGATCCTTACATTCCCCCCGTTTATTTCATTGATCTTTGCGCTCTTTTTTATAGGGACACCTTTCCCTGATGTGATCTTAAAAGTATTAGCTACTTTGGCAAATACTATCGTACCTCTTGCATTGGTTGCAGTGGGACTGCAATTACAACTCAAACTGCCAGGTCATGAAATAAAACCTTTTGGTATGGCATTGCTTATTAAATTAGTGATCGCACCCATGATCGCATTGACTATTGTTAAAATAGCCGGATGGACAAGTTTAGCTGCAAATGTCTCTGTGATGGAAGCAGGCATGGCACCGATGATCACAGCAGGAGCAATGGCATCCTTATCTGGATTGGCTCCAAGACTTAGTTCTGCCATTGTCGGTTACGGTATACTCTTCTCTTTTTTTACTACAGCGGTGTTGTTTAAATTCATATAGAGTAACCATAGTTTTAGTTACAAGAGAGTTGATACTCCACCATTTTTTCAAAAGGGAGTAAAAATTGATCTAACTTTTTACTCTCTATCTTTTCAATATGATGTGTGTTCAAAAGTTTTAATACACATAAGGTAGATTCCATGGTACTCAAGCAGTACGCTTTAGGTTGTTCTTTAAAAGTAAATTTTGAGACTTCTGTATGCGTAAAACTGACTTTTTGTAAAGCATCAATATTTGGACTTGCAGTTAAGATGGCTCTTGAACAGGGCCAGGTTGAGTCTATAAGGAAGATGACTGTATTTCTTTTCTCTTCTCCTATGGGTGCTTCATTGAGATTGATACTCTTTTCATGAGGGTAGAGAGTGTAACAGATATTTGATGGATCGTTTATGATAGTGTTGATGACTGCATGTTCTGTAAAATCAATGCCGATATGTATCTCACAATTTTTCAAAGATAAGTTCGTAAAATGACCTGTGCCATTTTTGGTTTTTTTAAACTCTTTGGGATGCATTAAGATAACAAATCGTGTGTGTGTTTCTATGGGAGTGATATATCTGCACATGCATGACGTATGGGGACGATAGCAGTTGTAGCAGATGCTTCTGTTAGTTTTTCTCATCAAGATACTGCTTTTTGAACCAAAGATAATACCCTGCGACTACTATAAACCCTAAACCGAGAGTAAAGGTGATACCTTCTAATGATAATCCCCATTTCGCAGCATATCCTATAAACATCGCAGTAGCAACATTGGAAAGCATGAAGAACATATCATTGTAAGAGATGACCCTTCCCATATAATGTGAATCTGTCTCTTCCTGTATGAGCAGGTAGGTGTATGACCAAAGTGTTGTGATGAAAAACCCGGTGATAAAGAGTGCTATAAGTGCCAAATAGAAATTGTATTCAAGCATTGACCAAAGCATGATCGCAAGACCCTGTAGAATGAAAAAATAGTGTAAATTCTCTTTTGAAATGATTTTACTAATGAAAAAAGGGCCTATCATCAAACCTAATGCTCTAGTTGCATTCATCCATCCTATGGCAAGAGGTACAGCAATGAATTCTTTGTACCTTAAGTCTGCAAGTAGGGTGATGAGTGCATCAAAACTGGTAAGTCCTATAGCTGCATGCAGTAAGATGAGATGAAGGATCTTTTTATTGGCTAACATATAGCTAAACCCATCTTTAAACATTTGCCAATTTGAGTCTGTATGTTGTACTTTTTCAAGAGAGAGTTGTAAACCTAATAAGAGGAATACGGCTATACCATACAAAAGAGCATCTATTAAAAAGGCAGTATCAAAGCCCATAAAATGTGTTGCGATACCTCCTACAGCCATGCCTGAAGCATAACACAATGACCAGATGATAGAGTGTATTTCATTGGTATTTTTAAGCATTTTCCCTTGTACAAGTTTGGGGAAAAGTGCCATCTCTGCAGAGAAGAGCATAGAAGCAGCGGAAGAGCGTAAAAAGATGAGTATCATTAACACCCATATATATTCAAGTGAATTGATGAAAATAAACCCAAGGGTCATAGATATCTCAATAAGCAGAAGAATGAGCATAAGCTTCTTGAAATGTATACGGTCGATGATGATACCTATGAGAGGAGCAAGTATAACGGCGGGTAACATGGCCATAGCAGCAGTAAGGGCTATAGTGATCTCATCAGCACCATAGGCTACGATCATAGAAAAAATGGCTACTTGTGAAAACCATGTTCCAAAATAGGAGATAAGTTGTATGAGCGAGAGTCTTCTGATAGTAGGGTGTTTCAGTGTTTCTATATATGTCATCTATTTGGACTACTCTTCATTGTGTTGATCATGTAAACTATAGACGACCTTCTGTTTTTCAAGTGTGGCTATATATCTGTTAAAAGACTCAAATGCCAATTTTTCATCTGTTGAAGCCACAGAGATGGAAACTCTCCATCCATCAGAATAGAGTTTAGGCAAAGAAGAAAACTCTACTTCTTTTGGCATATTTTCCATGATTTCTATAAATACGTTCTCTTTACAAAGTGCTGTAAGTGTATGACGATAGTAGATTCTTTTGTTCGGTATCAGTTTCGTGAGTATCTTTTCCACCATGGGATGACTCATCTCTGGAAATCCTGGCATAAAGTAATAGCGTTCATCCAATGCAAAAGCAGGCATTTTATTGACAGGATTTTCTAAAAGCGTAGCACCTTCTGGAAGTTCTGCCATACGTACTGAGTAAGGGTAGGCTTTCTCACCAAGTGTCTCTACAATGATATGTTTTGCTTCTTCATGTGTGATCATTTCACCCTCTCTCAAAGCAATGGATGCACAGCGACGTGTGTGGTCATCAGGAGTAGAACCTATACCACCAAAAGAGAAGAGTACAGCATTTTCTTGTGAAGCAATGAATTTGATGGTTTGAATGATAAGTGCAGGATCATCTTCTATAGTAAATGAAGCTGTAAGTTTATACCCTTTATCAGCTAATGCTTTTGTTACAAAATCAAAGTGGGCATCTTTTCTACGACGATTCAGGATCTCTGTTCCTATGATAAGGGCAAAAAATCTAGGTTCAGACATCATAATACTTTTATGAAGAATTATTCTTCGATGTAGTTTTTAAGTTTACGTCCCACTTTAGGGTGCTTGAGTTTTTTAATCGCAGATGATTCTATCTGTCTTACTCTTTCACGTGTTACACTCAGTTCTTTTCCTATCTCTTCAAGTGTTCTATCACTTTCATCATCAAGAAGACCAAAACGCATACGGATAACCGCTTTTTCTCTTTCGTTAAGCTGGTCAAGTACATCATCTATCTGATTGTTGAGATCGTCTTTTAGTACTACATCTGTTGGGCTTAGTGTGGTTTTATCTTCAATGAAGTCACCAAATCGACCATCATCTTCATCACCTACAGGTGTCTCAAGACTAACAGGTTCTTTGGTGATCTTAATGACATTCTTTACTTTGTCTACTGATAAGCCTACTTCTTCAGCGATCGTATCAAGATCTGGCTCTTTTCCTGTTTCTTGAAGATACTTTCTAATGATCTTATTGATACGGTTAATGGTCTCTATCATGTGAATAGGGATACGAATCGTTCTCGCCTGGTCTGCAATAGCTCTGGAGATCGCCTGACGGATCCACCATGTTGCATAGGTTGAAAACTTGTATCCTTTTTCATACTCAAATTTATCAACAGCTTTCATAAGACCGATGTTCCCTTCTTGGATAAGATCAAGGAATGGGAGCCCTCTGTTAGTATAACGTTTAGCGATAGAAACAACCAGTCTAAGGTTAGATTTTGCCATACGTGTTTTAGCCACTTCACTTTTTGCTTTACCTTGACGGATCTGACCCAAGATCTCTTGAAGCTTCTCTTCAGAAAGATCAAATCCACCTTTACTTGCTTCTCTCGTTTCAAAAAGTTTCTTGATCTCAACATAGGTACTTACCATGGTTGTTTCAGGTACAGCATCGATAATGTCATCTTTATCCATATTGATGATGTTATCAAGCAGTTTTTTGTGATTTGCCTTGAGCGTGTCGTTAAAAAGTGGAAGCTTGTATTCTAAACGTTTAAGTTCTTTTTCGAAACTGTCATCACTTTTAAGTGCAGTTTCCATCGCTTTTACAAGTTCATTAATAAGTTTAGAGGTTGGCCCAAGATTTAAAAGAGCAGCTTTTAGTAGTTCTTTTTTAAAGGCTATTTTTAGACGCTCATGGAGAATTTTTACTTCATCCTCTTCTGTTTCTAAAAATGTATCCAGATCTTCACGTGCTTTCATCCACTCTTTTTTAGCTTTTTCAAGTTGCTTAAAGCTGTCTACAACCTGTTTGACCCTTTTGTCATCTTTAGGTGCACTTGCTTCTGAATCATCATCAGAATCATCAGAATCATCTTTTTCTGTTTTATCATCTTCAAAGCTTTTGAAAAGTTCTTTTACGCGTCTTTCCCGGTTGAGTAAAGGTTCTTTATAGTTTATGATATAGCCTATAAGGTAAGGGACAGAACAGATAGCATCGATGATAATATCTTCTCCCTCTTCAATACGCATAGAGAGGTCGACCTCTTCTTCTTTCGTCAGTAGAGGGATCTTTCCCATTTCACGTAAATACATTCTAACAGGACTGTCAGAACGACTCCACTCAAGTAGTTCTTTTTCTTTATGAAGGTCAAATTCATCTTCTGCAGAGCCATCTGCAAGTTTTTTTCTTGCGTCTTCTCTTCTTTTCTTCTCTTTTGCTGTGAGAAATTTTGCATGCTCTGAAGCAGAAATAACTTCTACTTTAGCATCAGTGGCAAATTTATGTATCTTCTTTGCTTGTGCTGCTGTTGGCTGTTTAGGAAACTCTTTTGCGATGTTTTCAAGTGTGACTACATCACCTTTTTTCTTAGACTGAAATAATGCTTCGATGTTTTTCATACTGTCTTTTGTTGCCATTAAAAACCTTTGATGTGTTGAGGTGAAAATCCTCAGATTTAATTAAGGTGGATTATACCGAAATTTTATTACTTTTCAGCACTGAATTTGTCAAATTTCATTTTTTTGGTTATAATCGCGAAAATTTATGAGAATTTATTTCTCATTACGAAGGAATTTACTTTGCAAGGTAAAGTTTGGAAATTTGGTGATAATATCGATACTGATTTGATCATCGCAGCGAGATATTTAAATACCAGTGAGCCATCAGAGTTGGCAAAATATGTGATGGAAGATGCAGACCCTGAATTTGTTTCAAAAATGACAGAGGGTGATATTATTGTTGCTGGTGAGAACTTTGGTTGTGGTTCGAGTCGTGAACATGCACCTATCGCACTAAAAGCAGCAGGAGTGAATGCGGTTATCGCACCTACTTTCGCACGTATTTTTTACAGAAATGCCTTTAATATGGGACTTCCTATCTTTGAGCTTGCAGAAGCAGCTGAAATTAATGAAGGTGATGTGGTTCGTATCGATATGGCAGCGGGTGAAGTTATTAATGTTACACAAGCCAAAACATATAAGTTCTCTCCTATCCCTGACTTTATGCAAGAGTTGGTAGATGCAGGTGGATTGATAGCATTTGCAAAAAAAGAAATAGCAGAAAAGGCGTAAATAGATGAAAAGTTATAAAATTGGTGTAATTAAAGGTGATGGGATCGGTCCTGAAATCATTGATGAAGCTATAAAAGTACTTGACGCAGTTTCTGTGGCACAAGGGTTTAACCTTAAGTATGAAGAGATGCTACTTGGCGGTGCTGCCATAGATGAAACTGGTGTACCATTACCAGAAGAGACCATCCAGGGTGTAAAAAAATGTGACGCTGTTCTTTTTGGTGCGATCGGTGGACCAAAATGGGATACATTAGAGAGACATTTACGCCCTGAAACAGGACTTCTTGGACTTCGTAAAGAGATGGGAACATTTGCAAACCTTCGGCCGGCAATGGTCTATGATGAGTTGGTGAATGCTTCAAGTCTTAAGCCTGAAGTGATCCAAGGTGTGGATATTATGGTTGTGCGTGAACTTACTGGTGGAATCTATTTCGGTCAGCCAAGAGAACTTCACGAAGATGAAGCATTCAATACAATGATCTATACAAGAGAAGAAGTGAAACGTATCGCTGTTGTTGCGTTTGATATTGCTATGAAACGTGATAAACGTGTCTGTTCAGTAGATAAAGCCAATGTACTTGAAGTAAGCCAGTTTTGGAGAGAGATCGTAGAAGAAGTAGCTAAAGATTACCCAGAAGTTGAGCTTTCTCATATGTATGTAGATAATGCTGCAATGCAACTTATCCGTGATCCGAAACAGTTTGATGTTATCTTGACGGGGAATATCTTTGGTGATATTCTTTCAGATGCAGCTAGTATGTTAAGTGGATCTATCGGTCTTCTTCCAAGTGCCAGTACAGGTAAAGGTGTAGGATTATTTGAACCTATACATGGTTCTGCACCGGATATCGCTGGACAAGGTATAGCTAACCCATTGGCGACTATCTCATCTGCAAGTATGATGCTCCGTTATGCATTAGGTGAAAGTGAAGCGGCAGATAAAATCGATGATGCTATTAAAAAAGCATTAAGTGAAGGTTACCGTACAGGCGATCTTGGTGACTATGATGCAAAAGAGATCTGTACTTGTACAGAGATCGGTGATATTATCGCTGATTATGCGAGTAAATAGGACGTAACATTTAGATTCCCTTTAGCGGGAATCTTACATAACTGGTTGTTTTTGACTTATCTCAACCAAAGAATGATAAAGAAGGGATAGCATGCCCACTATCAAATCTTTTCCACACTTTTTTTCACAAACAGACCTTTACATACTTCAAGATATCACAACAGTAACGGATTACTTGATCCAAAATTATCATGTCAAATGTTATGTCGTTGGCGGTGCAGTGCGTGATCGTATTTTGGGACGTGAGTGTAAAGACTATGATATCGAGTGTTTTGGCATCAGTGTAGAAGATTTTGAGAGTGCGATGGAGCATTTAGGTGCACAAGGTGTGGGTAAAAGTTTTTTTGTCTATAAGTATCATGATCTGGACATTGCATTACCTCGTACGGAACAAAAAATCTCATCTGGACATCGTGGTTTTGAGGTCTCTTTGGCAACAGATGAAAAAGAGGCATCAAGAAGACGAGATTTCACCGTCAATGCTTTGATGTATGATATTCAAAATGAACAGATAGTTGACTATTGGCATGGGTTAGAAGATCTAGAAAATAGAGTACTTCGTGTTGTGGATGAGAATTCATTTGTAGAGGACAGTTTACGTGTATTACGTGCAATGCAGTTCGCTGCACGTCTTGGATTTAAAGTAGAAGCGAAGAGCTGTAGACTTTGTCAGAGTATCACTCTTGATGATCTGCCTAAAGAACGACTATTTAAAGAGTTTGAAAAAATGTTTAAGGGTTCATACCTTCAGTATGGACTCTATTATCTCTTTGCACTGGGTATTGCAAAGCAGCTATTTAACGAACGTATGGAGAAAAGAGCATTTAGTATTTTAAGCAGGGTATTACAAAAGAGTCAAAAAAACTTTGTCGAAAAACTTAAACCCTATTATTTTCTATTTATATGTAGAGAATATTTTTCCACGGATATACTGGTGATATTAGAGAGATTGGGAGCACCTAACAGTTATTATAAAAAAGTGGCAACACCACCGATCCCTGAAAATATAACAATTTCTTTTATAGCAAATTTAGCACTCAAAGAGGGTATAGTAGAGTATGTAGGTAACTATGATATCCAAGTGATTGCTATGGCAAAAAAACTGAATGTATGGGATCAGCCTTTTGACAGAGGGGTTACGCCTTCAGAGTTGATAGCGGAAGGGTTTTCGGGTAAAGCTTTAGGTGATGAACTTGATAGAAGGACCAATGAAAAGATAAAGGGTATCTCTAATATATCCTAAAGAGTTTGAAAGAAAAATAGGTATAATTTTACAATTAAAGCGTAACTAGGGTGAATATGGAAAAGAGAGCAAGGGTTTTAATAGACTGCGTAGATGCAAAAGGTTTAGTGTATAAGATCTCTAAAGTTTTTTATGACAGAGGTTTAAACATCGATAACAACCGCGAATTTGTTGACAAAGAGCATGAAAGATTTTTTATGCGTACCGTGGTGACAGGATTATTTGACATTGAAGAGTTGCTGAATGAACTTAAGACGGTAACACCAGAAGATGCACATATAAGAGTCATGGAACCTAAAGATAAAAAAATTATCCTTATGGCAACCAAAGAGTCTCATGCACTTGGTGATATTCTTGTGCGTCATGCAAACGGTGAACTTGATGCACAGATAGAGTGTGTTATTGCAAACCATGATACGCTTGAGACGTTTGTACGTAGATTTGACATCCCTTTCTTCCATGTTCCAGCGGAAAATATGACAAGAGAAGAGCATGAGGAACATGTGATGAAGCTCATAGGTGAATTTAAGTTTGATTATATTGTACTTGCAAAGTATATGCGTATACTCACACCTACTTTTGTAAAAGCATATCCTGAAAAGATCATCAACATTCACCACTCTTTCCTCCCGGCATTCATAGGGGCAAATCCTTATAAGCAGGCATTTGAAAGAGGCGTAAAGATCATTGGCGCTACAGCACACTTTGTAACGGATGACCTGGACGAAGGGCCTATCATCGCTCAAGATGTGATACCCGTTAATCATCGTCTTTCTTGGAGAGATATGCAAAGAGCTGGTCGTGATGGTGAAAAGATAGTACTTTCACGTGCTTTAGCATTGGTACTGCATGACAGAGTCTTTGTCAATGGCAATAAAACGGTCATATTTTAGACTATGTTTAACATCGTTTTAGTAGAACCTCAGATCCCGCCTAATACTGGTACGATAGGTCGGCTTTGTGTCAACCTTGGAGCCACTTTGCATCTCGTTAAACCACTTGGATTTGACATAGATGACAAGGCCGTGAAGCGTGCAGGACTTGATTATTGGAAAGACTTAGACCTCGTTGTATGGGAAAGTTTCGATGCGTTCCTAGAAGCGCATCCTATAGGTGAAAATGCACATATGGCGACTACAAAAACAGATAATCTCTATTTTAATGCTGCATTTAAAAAAGATGACTATATTTTGTTTGGTTCTGAGACTAAAGGCATAGATGAAAAAGTCTTGCTTGCCCATCCTGATCGTTGTATAACTATCCCCATGGGTGGAAAAGGCAGAAGTCTTAACCTTGGTGTGAGTGTAGGTATCGTTATCTATGATGCACTGCGTCAAAACTATAAAGGTTTTGAAAAGATCACTATAGCCAATACATTGGAGCATTAACATGTCTTTTGGAGATATACTTTACATCATCGCTATGTTCGTATTTGCATTTATTACGTTTGGGATCGTGAAAAATTATTATAAAAGTAAATTTGATGACGAGGGTAGACGTATTGATATGAAAGATGAAGCAGATAAAAAGGAAGAGTAGGACTACTAACCCCCTCTTTACCAACTCTTAGGTAAAATAATAGCTATTATTATTTACTAGGAAACCCTAAATGACACAAGCACTACTTATCGAAATAGGTGTAGAAGAACTTCCCGCTATACCACTACTTAAAATTGTATCTAACATAGAAAAATCTTGGAAAAATATACTTGAAGAGTATAAGCTTTCTTGTGACTTTGAGTTTATCTATACACCTAGAAGACTTGTGCTTAAACATGCAGGTATGGCTGTAAAACAAGCAGACAGTACTGTAGAGTTTTTCGGTCCACCTATGGTTGCTGCTATGAAAGATGGTGTACCTACTAAAGCTGCTGAAGGTTTTGCAGGTAAATGCGGGGTCTCTTTTGATGCTCTTGGTCGTGGTGAAAAAAATGGTAAAGAAGTACTTTATTTCAAAAAAGAAGAAAAAGGATCAGAAACTGTTTCCCTTCTTCAAGAGATGTTGGAAAAGTGGATAGCCTCTATGTCGTTCGGAAAGATGATGCGTTGGGGATCCAGAACGGATGAGTTTATACGTCCTATCAGATGGCTGCAAGTAAGAATGAATGATACTTCTGTGCCTGTAGAACTTTTTGGTGTGAATTCAGATACAAAAACCTATGTACACCGTATGGTGACGTATGATGCTGTAGAAGTGCCTACGATAGATGCGTATGAAGGTATATTGGATGAGTGTGCAGTGATGTTACATCCTAAAGAGAGAGAAGCGAAGATCTTGACCGAGTTCGATGCTTTGGAGTCAACCCATAATATCATCATCGAAAGAGATAGAGCACTTCTTGCAGAAGTTGTGGCTATTACAGAGAACCCTAAAGCACTTGTGGGGACTTTTGATGAACTTTTTTTAGAACTTCCACCTGAAGTGATCATCACTTCTATGAAAGAGCATCAGCGTTATTTCCCTGTATTTGAAAATGGGAAAATAGCAAACAAGTTTGTGGTAGTAAGTAATGCCTATACAAATGACTACAGTAAAGTCGTAGCAGGAAATGAACGTGTACTCAAACCACGTTTGGCAGATGGGCTCTTCTTCTACAAAAATGATTTGAAAAATGGACTGAGTATTGATGGCCTTGAAAAAGTACAATTCATTGATGGTTTAGGAACACTTACAGATAAGATCACAAGAGAAAACAATATCGCTATCAGACTACTTGCGCTTTATATGGACAGAGTAGAATCAGGAACGGGACAAAGTTCTGCAGCACTTGAAAAAGCAATGGACAGAGCAGTAAACCTAGCAAAAGCAGATCTTATGAGTGAAATGGTGTATGAGTTTACAGAACTTCAGGGGCTTATGGGGTATTACTATGCCAAAGCACTGGGTGAAGAAGAGCTTGTTTATAATGCTATAAAAGAACAGTATATGCCAGTAGGTGAGGGTGCGGATCTTCCGAGTACTGTATTTTCATCTATCGTTGCAATGAGTATTAAACTGGACACACTCTTTGGACTCTTTAGCGTAGGAAAAATTCCTACAGGGTCTAAAGATCCATTTGCTTTGCGTCGTGCAGTCAATGGTATAGTACGTATCGTGACAGAGTATGATCTGACATTTAACATTGACGATATCATCATGCTGCTCAAAGGCAATTATGATGACTTTGATACCAATATATTAAGTGAATTCATTATAGAACGAATCAATAAATCGCTCGATGCAAATCCATCTGTCATCGCTTCTGTACTTGCTTCAGGGGAAAGAGATATCAATGAGATAGCAAAAAAAGTAGCAGCACTCAATGTCATCGTAAGTAATGATGCCTTTAAAGAACAGTTCACAACCTTTAAACGTGTAGCAAATATCTCTAAAGATGTAGACCTTGAGTCAAGTTTGGAGATAGATATTTCATTGTTTAAAGAGGATGCTGAAGTAACGCTTTATAATGCTTATGAAAAAGTGATCAATGCACCATACAGTGACTATCAGGAGGAACTCGAAGCACTCTTTGGATTGAAACGTGAACTTGACTGTTATTTTGATGATGTTCTCGTAAATACAGAGGATGAAGCATTAAAAGTAAATAGACTTCATACCATAGGATCTGTATATAAAACGTTTAGAAATATTGCGGATATCAAAGAGATCTCGGTTTAGATCTCATGTCTAAAACCTATGATACCATCATCATCGGTGCAGGTATCGCAGGTGCTACTACAGCACATGCACTTACACACAAAAATCAAAAAGTTCTAGTCCTCGATAAAAAAGGCATCGCTTCTGGCGGTTCCGGTGCAGCCGGGGCTTTTGTTTCTCCTAAGATCGGTAAAGGTTCTCCTCTTCAAACACTTACAAACAAAGCTTTTTCTTTTGCTAAAGATTTTTACCTTGCTACATGTCCAGACTATTTTCATCAAACAGGAGTGATCCGTATTCCAAAAGATGAGGATGATGCAAAGAAGTTTTCCGCGTATGCACCTTTTAATGAAAATAGTTATGCACTTTACACACAAGAACAACTTCATGCACAAGGCATATGTTCTGATTTTGAAAGTTTTTACTTTCCTGAGGCTGGAGATTGTGATGCAAAAGAGGTATGTGCGTTTTTACTTTCGGATATAGAAGTAGTACAGTATGAGGTAAAGGAGATAAAACAAGAAGATGGATTATGGTCTATGGGTGACTATAAGGCTCATAATCTTGTCTTGGCAACGGGTTATGAAGGTGATTTGGCTGACTTGCGTTATATGGGTATAAAGGGCACTTGGGGGACAAGAGGGGATTTCTCTTCAAAGCTTACTCTAGAGGTCAGTATGCATCAGTCTATGTCTGTAGGAGCCAATGTAGATGGGATCATCAAACTGGGAGCTACCCATGAGAAAGAAGTGAAAGAACCTATGCCTTGCCAAGATACACAAGCTTTGCTTCTCAAAGAACAAGCTTCTTCTCTTATAGATACTTCTGATCTGGAACTTCAAGAAGTGTTTTGCGGTATGAGAGCAGGGTCTAAAGACTACTTTCCTTTAGTAGGGAAGGTGATAGATGTACCATTTATGTTAGAAACTTACCCAGCTATCACACGCGGTGCCAAGCCTGGGATGAAGTATGTAGATAATTTATATGTTTCTAATGGTTTAGGGGGAAGAGGGTTTGTTTTTGCACCGCTTATGGCGAAGATATTGGCCGAGTGTATCGTTGAAGATAAAGAGGTAGATGTCAGAGTACGTCCGGACAGACTTTTTTTAAAATGGTGCCGAAAGAGTCCGGCATTAGATGCTTTACGTTAGATCCCACTTCTCCCATTCAGCTTCTTGTGATACATGTGGAAAACCATCCAAAATCTCTTGGGGTTGGAACTTAGGTTTATAGGCAAAAGCTTTACATCCATCGACCCAATACCCCAGGTAGATCCAAGGCAGTTCAAGTATTTCTGCCAATTTTATCTGGTAGAGCAGTGAATAGGTCCCTAGAGATAGATTAGAATAGTCGGGGTCATAATAAAAATATATGGAACTGATACCATCATCGAGTATATCGATGAGGTCAACACCTATGAGCTTATCATCTTTGATGTAGAGTACTTCTCTTCCATAATCATGTGCACCATCTACAAAGTTTTCATGGTATTCCCGTTGTGAAATATTACGGTGTTGCCACTGGTCTTTTTCATGTTTAAAAGAGTGGTATTTATTATAAAGATAGATATGTGCGTCAGTAAGACTAGGCTTTTGCACAATGATCTGTGTATCTGCATTTCGTCTGATCGCTTTTCTTTGTGATTTTGTATACTGATAGTTTTTAACATCTATACGGATACTTTTACACTCATTACAACCGTTACAGATAGGGTGGAAGAAGTACTTTCCAAAACGTCTCCATCCTCTGGCTATGACAGCAGTAGCAAACTTTTTGCTTGCTTTAGCGACATACTTGTAGTTCATACGTACCTTATTACCAGGGATGTATGCACAATCGTAGTCCAGCATAGAAAAATCTGTTGATGGTGGGTTCAGTAGGTCTAGTTCTTCGTTCATAATCGCGATTATACTGAAATTATTGTAAAATTCATAAAAAATAGAGGTGACTATGTTTCTTTATCAACCGACATCAGGTTATTGCTACAATAGTGACTCTATTTTTTTATATGACTTTATCTCTTCTTTTAAACCGAAAGGTAAACTATTGGATGTAGGTTGCGGTGTAGGGATCATCTCTCTTTTATTGACCAGAGATTTTCATATTCAGACGAGCATTATAGACAAACAAGAAAAGATGCTTAACTATGCAAAACATAATTATGCACTCAATGATTTTGAAGTAGAAAGCCATCTTGGAGATTTTACAGAGTGGAAGACGGATGAGAAATTTGACTATATCATCTCAAATCCTCCTTTTTATGATCCTCGTGTACAGCAAAGTGAAAATACACACTTGAATATAGCCAGATATGCACATCATTTGCCTATAGACGACTTTATACCCAAGGTGAAAAAACTGTTAAAACCCAGAGGGTATTTTATCTTTTGTTATGATGCGAAACAAGTAGACCTGTTGTTGCACCATTTAACTTCCTGTGGTATAACTGTTGAAACAATGCAGTTTGTGCACTCCAAAATAGACAGGGAGTCTAAACTGGTGATGATTGCAGCACGTATGGGGTCAAAGTCTATGACACAGATACTTCCTCCGTTTGTGGTCTTTGATGAGAAGAGTATCTATAGAGAGAATGCGAAGAAAGCATTTGAACGTGCAAATACAAACAGTGTAAAAGGTGATTTTTGATCATGGAATTAATGACACATGAACAGTATACATTTAAGTTTAACCCTAACGAGTGTGAAGCCTGTGGTGGTCACTGTTGTACAGGCGAGAGCGGTTATATTTGGGCAAAATATGCTGAGATAGAAAAAATGGCAGACTTTGTTAACCTTAGTGTAGAAGATTTTGGTACAATGTATTTAAGAAAAGTGAAGCATCGCTATTCTCTGAGAGAAAAACAACTGGCACCAGATAACTTTGCCTGTGTATTTTTTGATGAGACTATGAAGCGTTGTTCTATTTACCCTGTACGGCCTTTACAGTGTCGTACTTTCCCATTTTGGGAACAATTTAAAAATGATGAAGAAGAGGTGCGCAAAGAGTGTCCTGGAATCGTATAGCTTTAACACTATTAATAGTCTTCAGCATTGGTAGTACTGCTACTTATGCCAAGGAGATCATGAAGATAAGTGAAGATGAACTTATTATTAGAGGGATTTTGTATGATGAATATAGAGCCTATGAAAACAGTTATACAGTCTATAAAAAATTGTATGACGATACAGGGGCTGAGATCTATCTGTTTAAGGAAGCAACTTCTGCATTAATGAGTAGAACACACATATTAGAGAGTATCACACGTTTAAAACTTTGGGATAAAAAAAATCCAAATAGAATTGAGGTAAGACGTCTTCTTATCCCTCTTTATCTTACTATACGACAAGTGAAGAATGCAACCATAGAAGCAGAGTATCTACTTGAACAGTCAAAAGAACCCATGGATTTAGACCTGGCTTCAAATTCATTTCTTTATGCCGGTCAATTTAAGCGAGCATTAGAACTTTTAAGCAGGGTATATGAAAGTGTGCCTAGAGAAGAGATATTATTGCGAATGATCGATATTATGGACGAGTTTACAGGAGAACGTAAAAGAGCGATACAGTTGCTTGAAACACATCGCCGTATCAATATTGTGAGTCATGACGTCTATGCTAAACTACTTTCACTGTATCAAAAAGAAAACAATATTGATGGTATTTTAGAAACGTATAAAGCACTTTATCAACAAAATAATGATGAAGAGTATCTTGGTAGGATCATAGATGTGTACGTCTATAAAAGAGATGTTGAGGGTGCGATCGATTTTTTAGAAACAGACCAAAGTAGAAATGATATACTTTACGAACTTTATAAGAGGGAAAAGCGTTTTTCCAAAGCATTGAGTTTAGTAGATAAACTCTATGATCAAGATCAAGATGCAAAATGGATAGCTGAAAAGGGTGTGTTGATCTTTGAAAACTCCAAAGATAAAAATGATAAAAAAATGATCGAAGATGTGATCTCACATTTTGAAAAAGCCATTGAATTGGGAAATGATGACAGTATCTATTTAAATTATTATGGTTACACACTTATCGATAAAGAAGTAAATGTGAAAAAGGGCATTGATGTAATAGAAAATGCATTGATACAGCAGCCTGACAATATGTATTATTTAGACTCTTTAGCCTGGGGATATTACAAAGAAGGTGAGTGTGATAAAGCCTATAAAGTGATGAAAAGAGTTGTCGATGAAGAAGGCCTGACAGAACCTGAGATCATAGAACATTGGGATGCTATCAGACAGTGTAAATAACTTCGAGCTTTCTTTTAGATATAATACGCGAAATTTAGAGAAATATGGAAAGTAATAGATGGCTCAAATATTAGATGAAATTATTAAAAAAACAAAAGCAGACCTAGAAAAAAGAAAAGTGGATTATCCAGAAGAGTGGTTAGGACGTTCACTTGCATTTAACCCTTTTATACCTAAAGATGTGCAAAGTGCATTGCGTTCTACTGAGGAGAATCCATACCGTATCATCGCGGAAGTGAAAAAAGCAAGTCCTAGTAAAGGGATCATACGTGAAAATTTTGATCCTGTTGAGATAGCACAGGCCTATGAAAAAGGTGGAGCTGACTCACTCTCTATCCTCACTGAACCACACTTTTTTAAAGGGGACAAAGAGTATCTAGGTATGGTACGTCGTTATGTCAATATTCCACTGCTTAGAAAAGATTTTATCGTTGATAAATATCAAGTACTTGAAGCATTGGCATTTGGAGCTGACTATATCTTGCTTATTGCTATGGCACTGAGCCGTAAAGAGCTTAAAGAGTTACATGACTATGCACGTCATTTAGGTTTGGATGTACTGGTAGAAGTACATAACAAAACAGATCTGGTTAAAGCTATTTTCGCTGGAGCAGATATTATTGGTATCAACCACCGTAACCTTGAAACATTTGAAATGGACATGAACCTTAGTGAAAAACTTATACCGCTTATTCCAAATGGTAAGATCATTGTGGCTGAATCTGGTATCAATGACCATGAGACAGTTGTAGAACTTTCTAAGATTGGGGCAGATGCATTTTTAGTAGGTGAACATTTTATGAGACAGGATGATATTACTGCGGCTATTAAAAAGCTTAAGTATGGGAATTAATTAGAATAAATCCATTTATTCCCAATTGTTTTCAATTAGGATGAATATTTGAACATTATTAAGTAAATAGATTTTTTATTATGCAGTTTTTTCTCTCTACTTTTTTAAAAAAGTAGGCAAAAAGCGTCGACCCTCTCGAATCGCTCCGCTTTCAAGGGCGTTCGGGTCGACATCATTAATAGATGATTAAGAAAGTAACTTCTTCACCATTATATTGATACGCCCACCGTCTGCTCGGCTTCCTATAGCAGATTTTGCGCCACCCATCACTTTTCCCATATCTTTCATGCTTTCAGCTCCAACAGAAGCGATGACTTCTTTGAGTACAGATTCTAATTCTGCATCATTCATTGGCTCTGGCAAGTAGGCTTTTATGATGGCTATCTCTGCATCTTCTTTTTCTACGAGGTCATTTCGTCCGGCATCTGTAAACTGAGCCTTAGCATCTTCTCTTTGTTTCAAATATTTCATCAAGATAGCTTCAACGTCAGCATCTGCAACATCTCTACGCTCATCTACTTCAATTTGCTTGATAGCTGCCTGGATATTTCTGAGTGTATCTCTTTTTACTGTCTCTTTTGCGCGCATGGCATCTTTAATATCATTTTTGATTTGTGCATTCAAACTCATATATAGGTCTCCATTCTAGATTTAAAATGATTATACTATAATCCCTCTATGATAATCACAATAGAAGATAAACAATTTGACACAGCAAAGATCACACAGCTCTACCCAGCGGCAGTAGTAAAGACTGGACATGAAGATGAAACAACACAGGTAAGTCTTGAATGGTTAGATATCGAGGCAAAAGGTAAGGTCGAAGTGGTAGGTTTTGGTATTTTTGTCAATCTTGGAGAAGATGAGAAGCATACATTTATGTTTGATACAAAAGAAGAGATGGATGAAGCTGCAGGGCGTATAGCCTCACAACTTCACAAATAACTATTTTACTTCTCTTCGAAATTTAAAGAAGCAGAGTTGATACAGTAACGTTGATACGTAGGTTCAGGCCCATCTGGAAAAACATGTCCTAAGTGTGAACCGCATGCCCCACAACATACTTCGACACGTACCATTCCATGACTACTGTCTGTGATCTCTTCGATGGCTTCATCATCGATAGGTTGAAAATAACTTGGCCATCCTGTACCTGAATCAAATTTGCTTTCTGAAGTAAAGAGTGGTGTTGCACAACATTTACAGGTGTAAATACCTTTTTGCTTAGAATCCCAAAATTCATTTTGGAACGGCGCTTCTGTACCATGGTTTAAGCAAACATTATACTCAAGTGGTGTTAACTCTTTTTGCAATTTTTCTTTATCTAATTCTATTCTATAAGCCATGATAATCCTTTAGAGATTTTTTATTATCATAGCAGATTTTCTTTGGGTTTAAGTTAGATTATCTTATCATTCGATAACTATATTGGAGAAACTATGACAACATTTCAATTATTACTTCTTATTGTCGCCGGAGGAGTATTTTACCTTTTTTTTAAACAACTTTTTTCAGGCGATCATCCTAAAAGAGGTGTCGACTTTGAAGCGAAAGTAGGAGATGAGCAGATAGGTGGTATCAACCGTCCTGATAAAACATTTTCTACGCCAAATGTTCAGCCTACACGTATGGAACAACTTTTACAAATGACTGATGATGCCGTTGCAAAAGAAGACTTTGAAGAAGCCATAAAAGCGCTGGGTTCAGCACTTATTATAGAAGAGCATAATACCGAAGTACTGCAAAAAATGGGTTATGTCTATATGCAGACAGGTGAATATGCAGAGGCAAAAGAGAGTTATGAAAAACTTTTATCACTGGATGAGACAGATGATATGGCACATGCACTACTGGCTAATGTACTGCATAAACTTGGAGATGAAGAGGGTGCAGAAAAACATCATGAACGTGCCATTGAACTGGACCCTGAGTATGCCCCACATCATTTTAACTACGCAAATACATTATATGATCTTGGGCGAAAGAAAGAAGCGCTTGTGGGTTATACCAAAGCATACGCACTAGATGATACATTGGATGAGGCGCAAAAAATGATCAAAGAGATGGAGAGTAGCAATGGCTAGTGAATGTTTTGTAACACAGGAAGCAACCCAAGAGATTCTTTTACGTGTGACCAATGTATGTGCTGAATGTTATGATGATATCAATGAAGGCGATATTATCCATTATGATATGCAGAATTATCGTTATTTATGTAAAAATTGCCAGGAAAGACTTTGTGCTCAGATGAATGAGAATTGTGAAGTGGTTGAAGATGATAGTCCTGGACTTTTCTGCTAACTCTCTACAATGTATTTTACTGCATTCAAATAACTCAAACTACTTAATTTAATTCCTTTATATGCGATATCAAATGCTGTTCCATGATCGACAGATGTTCTTAGGATCGGTAGGTTTAATGATACGTTTATACCTTCATCAAAATAGAGAGCTTTTAGTGGTGCTAGGCCTTGGTCATGGTACATAGCGATATAGTGTGTATAGTTTGCTCTTACTCTTGGCGTAAAGGCTACATCTGGTACTAGTGGAGAAGAGAATATTACTTTGCCAATCTGTGCATGAGCATTATCAATGGCTTTTTGAATGATCTTTTCTTCATTTCCTAGAACACCATCATCTCCGGCATGTGGATTAAGCCCTAGAACACCTACTTCTAGAGTGGGTTTTGCTGTTTTGTAAAAGTCTATAAGAAATCTTGTTAAGTCTTTTTCGTTGATACTTCCTGCTACATCTTTAAGAGGTATATGTTCGCTGAAAAGAGCAACGTACATCTTAGGTGAACCTAACATCATAATAGCCTCTGCATCAAATATATCTCTTAGGGCATCAGTATGACCTTTGTAGCTGATCCCGGCTAATTCCCATGCTTTTTTATGAATGGGGAGGGTAACGATGGCGTCTACTTCTTTGTTGCGTGCGAGTTCTATAGCTTTGATAAATGAAGCATAGGCATATGCACCACTTTCCTTACTGACAGTTCCAGCGTCTATTTCAAATGGTTGAGCGATATCCTCTATCGTTCTAAAGCCAGAGGGTATTGGCAGTTTTAATTTGTTTGCTGCCTGCTCCAACATGGTTCTGTCTATGCAGTAAAGTGCTTCTACTTCTTTAGAAATGATGTCATGATTTTCAAGGGCAAGCTGGATACCTATACCGTTGAGATCACCTACAGATATGGCTACTTTTTTTCTGAACATGTTATTTCCTTCCTTATAAAGAGTAACGAGAGCACTCTGCTGAAGCGAATAGAGCGTTAGCGTAGTATAGGAAGCTTTACTTCATATACGTTATCTAATCAATAGGGCTTTCATATCTATTATGGCTTGTTCAAGACCAGTATAAACAGAGCGGGCTATAATGCTTTGTCCAATGTTGAGTTCTTCTATTGTTTCTATTTCAACTATCTCTTTTACATTTTGCATATTGAGTCCATGTCCTGCTGCCACACGTAATCCTAGCTCCATAGCATCACAAGAGAGTAAACGTAGGTTACACAGTTCATCATTGAGCATCTGTTTGAGTATTTTACGCGAGAGTTCAAGTTCAGGGATACTGTGGTGTGTTTTGGATAGATTTGTATAGAGCATCGCATAGATATTTGCATATTTTCCTGTATGAAATTCAATCCATTCGACACCTAGGTCAAGTGATGCATTTACAGCATCTAAAGTAGGGTCTATGAAAAGTGAGACCTCTATCTCTTCTTTTTGCAGTCTTTTGATCGCTTCTTTGAGTTTGGGTTGCTCTCCCATAACTGCAAGACCACCCTCAGTAGTGACCTCTTCACGTTTTTCTGGTACCAGGGTCACACGATGAGGTTTCAGCTCACATGCGATGTCTATCATTTCAGAAGAGATGGCACACTCTAGATTCACAGGCAGTGAAGAGAGTTCTATAATGTTTTTAGCATCCATATCCTGCATGTGTCGTCGGTCTTCACGAAGGTGAATAGTGATCTGGTCTGCTCCTGCACGTTTACAGATGCTCAGAGCATCGAGCGGATCAGGATCTGCGATCTTTCTTGCTTCTCGCAGTACAGCGATATGGTCAATGTTTACACCCAATAACATCTATGAGCTCCCTTGAGTAATATTAATTTGATTATAGCAAAAGTTCTTAAGATAGAATTTGTATAATCGATTATATTTAGAATATATGGAGAGAAGATGCCTACTAAAAATGTACTGCCTGTGATGAAGTATGTCGATATCAAAGATAATATAGGCAATGGAAAGCCGCTCATACTCTCTTTTGGTATGTCACACTGTTACAGTTGTATAGCTATGTCTAAGATTTTTGCCGAAGTATTAAAAGTACATCCTGAGTTTCAGATCTACTCCATAGACTCTCAAAAAGAACGTTTGGTAAGTCGTGATATTTACAAACTAAAAGAGATGCCTACACAACTTTTTTTTAATGCTTCAGGTGAAGAAGTATTCCGTCATACTGGAGCGTATAAAAAAGCCGTAGTGGATATTATTTTGAAGAAGTATGGGTTTGATTAAAATTAAATCATCCATACATTCAACTATTACCAACATTATGGTAAAATCGCGTTTATATTAACTATAAGGCTTATAGCATGGCAAAAAGAAAAATTAAAAAAGCAGTGTTGGCTTACTCTGGTGGGCTTGATACGAGTATTATTTTAAAATGGCTTCAAGATGAGTATGAGTGTGAAGTGGTTACTTTTACTGCTGACCTTGGTCAGGGTGAAGAGGTAGAACCTGCACGTCAGAAAGCACTTGATATGGGTATTAAACCTGAGAATGTTTTTATCTTGGATCTTAGAGAAGAATTTGTAAAAGACTTTGTTTTTCCTATGTTCAGAGCCAATGCTATCTATGAGGGTGAGTATCTTTTAGGAACATCTATTGCACGCCCACTTATCTCTAAAAAGCAGATAGAAATTGCACATAAGACAGGTGCTGATGCAGTAAGTCACGGTGCTACAGGTAAAGGAAATGACCAGGTACGTTTCGAACTTGGTTATCTTGCACTTGATCCGGATATCGCAGTTATCGCTCCATGGAGAGAGTGGGACTTGAATTCACGTACGAAGCTTTTAAAGTATGCAGAAGAACATGGTATTAATATTGATGACAAAGGTAAGCCAAAACCATACTCTATGGATGCTAATCTCCTTCATATCTCTTATGAGGGTGAACACTTGGAAAATCCGTATGCTGAACCTGAAGAGGATATGTGGTTATGGTCTGTAAGTCCGGAAAATGCACCGGATGAAGCAGAATATATCACTATTAGCTATAAAAATGGTGACCCTGTAGCGATCAACCGTGAGGAGATGAGCCCTGCAACGATTCTTAAAACTTTGAATGACTATGGTAACAAACATGGTATAGGGCGTATCGATATCGTTGAGAACCGTTATGTGGGTATGAAGGCACGTGGTTGTTATGAAACTCCAGGTGGGACTATTATGCTTAAAGCACATAGAGCGATCGAATCTATCACACTGGATAGAGAAGAAGCACATATGAAAGATGAGTTAATGCCTAAGTATGCAAAGCTTATCTATCAGGGTTTTTGGTGGTCAGCAGAGCGTAAGATGCTTCAAGCTGCTATCGATGCAACACAAGATCATGTACAAGGTGATGTAAAGTTGAAACTTTACAAAGGAAATATTACTGTAGTAGGTAGAAGATCTGATGTTTCTCTTTACTCCGAAGAGCACTCTACATTTGAAGAAGATGAAGTATATAACCAAAAAGATGCAGAAGGATTTATCCGTCTAAATGCTCTTAGATTTATCATTGAAGGTAAAAAACAGCCTGAACGTATTGCTGCAATGGTAGGTACTGAAGAGGAAGAAGTAGAAGAGTGTCGTATAGAGACAGGTTCATTTACTATTTGTCAACGGATTAAAAGATTTTTTGGATTTGGTAAAACAGAGGAAGAAAAAAAAGAAGAGTATATAAAGAAGAATAAATAACACTATTCTAACAATTCTTCCATCTCCTTCAAGACTTTTGAAGGAGTGAACTTCAATAACTTCTCTTTAGAAAATATATAGGGGATAAACTCTAGTAAGATATATAACATTCCCATCATTGGATAAAAAGCAAAGTATTCCATCTTAAACGTTTTGAAATCATAACGAGATACAAACCACTCTTTAGCGCTTTCACTGCCATTATAAAAGAGAAGCACTTCCATAGCAAAGATAGAACCCCATAGAAAATAAGTCATAACTGTTAGTAGTAATGCACCGAGTACGCCGTACAGTGCTATGACTACAGCAAGAAAGATACTCAAAAAAAGTGCAAATGAGTGAAACCCCAATGTTGCAAAGACAATGACCACTGAAAAGATGAAAAGAAGACTTCCTAAAAGTATAAAAAGTTCCAAGTAGCTTTTTTGTTCTGCAAATGAAGGACTAAAATAGGCAGCCATTAAGGTAATGACAAAAATGGCAATTACTGTTAGCGTAAGAGAACGATATTCACTCACAAAAGTCTCCTTTGTTTTTTAACATTCTTTGGCACTGCACAGTGTGTCAAAATAGTTATGCTATTTCATACAGTTTTGTCAAACTTTTGACATCTGCTTTTCGCCCAAGCCATTCTTCATACAGTTCACTCATTTCTTTTGAACCACCGTTAGCAAGTATGAACTCTTTATAGCCTTGTGCATGTTCTTTGTCAAATCCTGCGTCATCATCTAGACAGGAAAAGAATGCATCTGCTGAGAGTACTTCCGCCCATTTATAGCTGTAGTATCCTGCTGCATATCCACCTGCAAAGATGTGGGCAAACCCATGTTGGAATTTATTGTAGCTTGGTGATTCCAATAGAGAAGTTTTTTTTCTAATACTGTCAATCAGTCTCTGTACTTCTTCCCCCTGGTAGAGGTTTTGGTGTAACATAAAGTCAAAGAGAGAAAACTCTACTTGTCGTAATATGCCAAGAGCCGCTTGAAAATTTTTCGTTTCTTTTATTTTTGCCATGAGTTCATCAGAGATAGGTTCTCCTGTTTCATAATGGAAACCAAAACGTTTAAGTATAGCTTCCTCATAGGCAAAGTTTTCTAAGAACTGTGAAGGAAACTCAACTACATCCCATGCTACACCGTTGATACCTGAAACGGAACGTTCAGTACACTTTCCAAAGAGGTGGTGAATGGCATGTCCCATTTCATGAAAGAGTGTGACCACATCATCATGTCTAAGTAATGAAGGGGTTTCTTTGGTAGCTGGTGAAAAGTTACATACGATAAATGCAGAGGAAAAGTGTTGCTCTCCTTTACTGTCTACATAATGTGTCTCCCAATCATTCATCCATGCACCACCACGTTTTTCCTTACGTGCTTCAAGATCAAAGTAGATGCGTCCTGAGAGTTTGCCTTCATCAAAGATATCAAAGGGCTTCACACACTCATGCCAAGTAGGGACATCAGCTACTTTGAATGTGACAGAAAAGAGTTCTGAAACAATATCAAGCAGTCCGCTAAGTACTTTACTCTGTTCAAAGTAAGGTTTTGTCATAGCATCATCAAAGTCGAATTTTTCTTTTTTGAGTTTTTCACTATAGTAGCCAACATCATACCCTGACAGATCTTCAATACCATCAGTTTTTTTAGCAAATGCTTTAAGTTCAGCAAGTTCATTATTGGCTTGAGGCAATGCCGCATCTGCCAAGTCATTTAAAAAACCAATGACATCTTCTTGCTTATTTGCATCTCTTGTCTCAAGTGCATAGTGTGCATAAGATTCAAAATCAAGCAATTTTGCTTTTTCATTTTTAAGGGCAAGAATTTGGTCTATTACTTTTGCATTCTCTGGTGCACGAGTAGCATATGCTTTTGAAAGTTCTTTTCTGAACTCACGGTTTGGACCATATGTCATGTATGCCAAGTAACTAGGAATCTGAAGTGTAAATTTATAAACGGTTTTACCTTCTACTTCCTCTTGAGCTGCATCTATATCAGATTGGGGTAATCCCTCTACATCATTTGCATCTGTAATAATGAGTTCATAGGCATTGGTGGCATCCAGAAGGTTTTGGGAGAACTGGTTACTGAGTTCAGAGAGTTTAAGTGATATCTCTTCCATCCGTTTTTTCTGTTCATCAGGAAGGTTTACTCCCGAGAGCACAAAGTCCCTTATTTCATGTTCAACTACTTTTTTAGCTTCATCTGAGTTGGCCTTGATAGTTTCTATCTTCTTAAACAGCGCTTCATTTTGTGCTATTTCAGAAGAAAATTTTGAGAGCAAAGGGATAGATTCTTCGTAGGCTTTTTGTGTCTCCTCTGAGTTCATGACAGAGTTGAGGTGTGAAAGAGGTGTAAAGAATAGTCCTAACTCTTCATCTAGGTCCTGTAGAGGTTTAAGCACTTTTTCATAGCTGACTTCATTATTTGTAGTAATGCTGTTGATGATCTCTCTTTGTTGATTTAAGAGGGCATCTAAATCTTGAGGAAATTGTTCTAAATTGTTTATTTTAAATTCTTGAAACATAGGTTATTATCCATTATTATATTTTTTTGATTGTAGCATATTTTATAGAAGTAGCTATTAATTTTTACATTTTAATTGTTTTTTTGAATGGCTTGAACAAGAGTAAAAGTTTAGGTAACAAAATCAGATCTGAAATGAGGGCTGCAATCATGACGAGCATGGTAAGTAGACCAAAATAAATGGTAGGAAGCAGGTTGGATAATGTTAAAATGGAAAAACCAATGACAATAACAAGTGTAGTGAAATAGAGTGCATTTCCGATGCTCGTATTTGTTCTGTGCATACTAAAATACGAAAGGTTGTCTTTTGCATATTCAACCTTATAACGGTGAATATAGTGAACGGTGTCATCGATACCAATACCCATCGCTATGGCTGCAATGGTAATAGTCATAATATCAAGAGGAATGTGTAGCCAACCCATAAATCCAAAGACCATTCCTATAGGAATAATATTGACAGTTAAGGCAATAAGAGTGAGTTTAAATGATCTAAAGAGTATAAAGAACATAAAGAAAACAATGAGTAAGACAAGACCGATCATAGTGATCTGTGAATGGAAAAGGGATTGCAGCATGTTGTTATAAAGTACCATGAGATTTGACAGCTGTACCGTTCCGATCTTTGGATCAATAATATGCGTTAGATCATCTTTGATAGTTTTTAGCAATGCATCCCTTCGTAAGGCTTCATTAGAGTCTACGATACGAGTAGCGAATCTTAGTTGATTATATTCAATATTGACATAAGGTACAAGTATGATCTTTCTATATTTTTGAGGTAATTTTTGATATATCAGGGCTAGATCGATACTGTCTAGATCTTTGTTTTGATTGAGTATTTTTCCTGTTTCAAGCAGGGTAGCAAAAGATTGTACCTCTCCTATTTGCGCTATATAGGTTAAATAATCATGAACATCTTTGATGATCGCGATCTTTTCATCTGTAAACCAGTATTGATCTTGATCTTTTGTGTTATCAAATTCATTTTCAAATGAGTCTTCATCCTCTTCCATATTTTCTTGTGTTGAAGGTATATGTGCTAATGTACTATTTACTTCCGATAAAGTGACTATGACATCCAAAGGTGTCGTACCACCTAGCTCCTGGTCTATGATCTTCATGCCTTTGTAGATCTCAGTATCTTTTTTGAAGTAGTTAATAAAACTATTTTCAACAATAAGCTGAGAAGCTCCAGTAATACTAAATACAATAATAAAAAAGGTGACGGTAAAAATACCTTTTTTATCACGTAATACAATTTTAGAAGTTAAAGAAGGTAGAAAAAACCTAGACTTTTTTCTCTTTACAGGAGGTATTTTTTTAAGCAACATCAGGACAGTGGGAAAGACAATAAATGAAATGACAAGTGAGAATGTGATTCCGACACTCATCATCCAGCCTAGATTGATCACAGGATATATATGAGAATAAAGAAGTGAAGAAAACCCTGCAATCGTAGTGAGAATAGCAAAGAAAGTAGGTGTTGCTTTTGTAAGCATAGTTAATAAAATGAGTCTTTTGGATAATGCACGTGGATAGAGCGTTAAAAGTTCCTCATATCTTACGATAAGATGTAAAACAATAGAAATCGTGATTATAAGTTGCAAGGCAATAAAATTTGAAGAGATAACAGTAATCTCCCATCCAAAAAATCCTAAACTGCTCGTAATCGCAATAACGGATAGTGTGCATATAAGAATGGGAATAGCCACCCATCTTGGTTTTTTAAAAACTATACCTAAAACAAGAATAAGAAGCAAGATGAGCATAGTCCCATAGACGAGAAGGTCGCTTTTAACAAAACTGACAATATCGTTTGAGATCATTTGCGCGCCACCTAAAAAAAATGTCGCATTGTCTTGATATTTTGTGATGATAGAGCGAATTTCTTCTATGTTGTTATTGTCAAGAATGCGTTGTTCATCTCTATGTTTTTTAAACGCCTTACTAACCTCTAGAAGCGATTTTTTTTCTTTTTCAGTGAGAGAAGTGTTTTTTTGTTTGTCTAGTAAAAGATTTCTCTTCTCTAAAAGTGTGAAATATTCCGGGTCTTGATGTAAATTGATAAAAATAGAAGATATCGTAAAATCTTTATTGACAAGCCTATCTTTATAGAGGGGACTCGTTAGAAACTCTTGTTTCACTAATGATAGATCAACATTATCACTCTTCAATGTTCTGGTTTCATTGATCAGATCATCCATTTCCCTTATTGGTGAAAAAAACAATGGAAGAGTGATGAGCGAATCTACTGATTCAACGCCTGGTAATTCTTCTATGTCATTACTAATATCTGTTAAGGTTTGAAGGCTTTGGGGAGAGAGTAGGTCCTGTTTTGGCTTATAGGCAAGAATAAGGACATCGTTTGCATCAAATCGTTTTGATATCGTCCTGGAAAATGCCAAGTCCTTGTCATCATTCAATAATAGCGTTTCAGCGGAAGCGTCTATTTCCAGTTTTGTAACATTTGTACCAAAGATAAGTATGGTACTGACAAGTATAACAAGAACAGATAAAGGATATTTAAGTATCAGTTTTTGATATAGTTTATGTAGCATGGGTCATCTTTTTATGATCAATTTAAAGGTCTTTATTTACGCAATCACTTAAAGTGATTTTATAAGCTGATTGACCGACTTTGTTTTTAAGAACTCGGCAAACTGTTTTCTATAGGTTTGAATAATACTCACACCTACTAACTCTACATCATAAATATACCATTGATTATTTTGCTTTTGCTTGTAAAATAGATAGATCACTTTGTACGTGTCACCAACACCTATAACCTGAGTTTCTAATGTAATTCGATTGGATTTAACTTTTTTTAACTTTTTAATATTTACTTTTTGATTATTATAAAGTCTGAGTTTATCCAGATAGGAGTGTTTTATTTTCACCTCAAAAGCTTTCGTAAATTCTGTTTTTTCGTTTGCAGACAGCGACTTCCATTTTTTGCCCAGGCTTATTTTGGCCATGGTGTTGTAATCAAATACATCGTCTATAATACGAATATTTTTTTGATCTTTTTGATGATGGGACAATGATGTGTCTTTTAATGTACTTAGAACTTGTCTTACTTTGGTGTCTATCACTTTTTGGATATTTTGCTCTTCTATAGCATAAAGAGATATCATAGACACAAAGAATAGTACAATGATCTTTTTTAACATGTTTTTTCCTTTTTGAGTTATTCTGCTATCTCAGCATTTCTTTTTTGTTCATAGATATCTTTTAAGAATGGATATAGATCTATCGCATCTTTTCTAAGATCTTCATACTTTCCAAGATTTAAAGAAGTTTTGTTAATAAGATAGATGGTGTATATACCAATAGATTGACCAAGGTTCTGAGGTATTTTATAATTTTCTAAGCCTCTTACATTTACTAGTGGAGAGAGATATCCATCCGCAGTAATACCTAAGATATCTCTAATATTAGATGGTCCGATAAATGGAATAACTACGTGGAAACCGGAACCTACACCATAGTGTCCCAGAGTTTGACCAAAGTCTTCCTCATGAGGATGAATATTCATATAATGTTTTGCTGGATCCATTAGCCCAGCTAAACCAATGGTAGAGTTGACAAGGAATCTTTCTAGTTCATTTGAAGAGTTTTGAAACTTGCCTTGTAAGAGGTTATTGGTAAAACGAATAGGGAATTGTATGTTATGGACAAAGTTGGAGATACCTAAACGGAAAGGCTGAGGTAAAATAGCAGCATACGCTTTTGAAATAGGGGTTAACCCATAGATGATGACTGCATCATTAAAAGAGGTCATGGCTCTGTTATATCCACTCAATGGATCAATCGTATCGTTTGTTTCTTTTTCAGAAAATTCGTCTTCAAACTCATCATCTATATTCTCTGCTTGAGGTTCTATTTTTTTATCATGAGAAATGGCGGTTTCTGTTTGGGCCTGCGCAATATCTGTTTGAGGTGCAGCTTCTTTGTTAGTGCATCCTTGGAGTGTAAAAAGTACCACAGCTAGTAAAAAGTAAAAAAGCTTCATAGAACTCCCTCTCAATATTTAAAGTAAATATATTATGATATCGTGTATTTAACGTGCAACATATACATCTTTTTACCCGATGTCTAGTAAAACTTTGTTAAAATTATAACAATATATAGCACAATAAGGAATAAATTAATGAAAGTACTATTAATCAAAGATGTAAAAGCACTTGGTAAAGCAGGTGAAATTAAAGAAGTAAAAGATGGCTATGGACAAAATTTTCTTATAGGAAAAGGTTTGGCAAAGTTGGCAACGCCAGATGTTGTTGAAAATTGGAAAGCTGAACAAGAAGAGCTGGCTAGAAATCTTAGAGATGAATTGGCTCGACTTGAAGCTGAAAAAATCACACTTGAAGCAGCAACAGTGAAAGTAGAAAAACCTTTGGCACCAGTAGGTATAAAAGGTTCAGTAGGGAATGCGGATATATCACATGCTATAGAAGAACAATTGAATATAGAACTTGACAAAAAACATATTAACCTTAAAAAAGCGTTGAAGTCTACAGGTATACATGAAGTAGATGCCAAACTGGGACATGGTATACATGCGATGCTTAAAGTAGAAGTAGTAGGTGTATAGTCATGTTTGACGCTACTACGATACTGGGTTACAAGGGTAATGGTAAAGCAGTTATAGGTGGTGATGGCCAAGTCACTTTTGGTGATACTGTACTCAAAGGTAATGCGACGAAGATACGTACACTTCATGAAGGAAAAATATTAGCAGGTTTTGCTGGGAGCACGGCGGATGCATTTAATCTATTTGATATGTTTGAAGGGATACTGGCTGAAAAAAGAGGTGATCTCTTCAAGTCTGTTATCGGATTTTCTAAAATGTGGAGAAAAGACAAACATTTACGTCAGCTTGAAGCGATGATGATCGTACTGAACCAAGAGCATATTTTTATACTTTCAGGTACAGGTGATGTAGTAGAACCAGAAGATGGAAAGATAGCGGCGATAGGATCTGGCGGTAACTATGCCATCTCTGCTGCACGCGCCTTGGATAAACATACGGATCTTGATCCAAGAGCATTGGTACAGGAGTCACTTGAAGTTGCAGGTGAACTTTGTATCTATACGAATAAAAATATTAAAATATTAGAACTGTAAGGAAGTGTCTTGGATAATTTAACACCTAAAGAGATAGTCACTTACCTTGATAAATATGTCATAGGTCAAAATGACGCAAAGAAGACGATCGCTGTGGCACTTAGAAACCGTTATAGACGTATGCAGCTAAGCCCCGAAATGCAGCAAGATGTGACGCCTAAAAATATACTCATGATAGGTAGTACCGGGGTTGGTAAAACTGAGATAGCTAGACGTCTAGCTAAAATGATGAATCTTCCATTTATAAAGGTCGAAGCCAGTAAGTATACTGAAATAGGATTTGTAGGACGAGACGTGGAATCGATGATACGCGATCTGGCAGCTACCTCTATGAAGCTGGTACGTAAGAGTGAGAATGAGAAAAATAAAGAGAAGATAGAAAACTATATAGAAAACAAGATCATAGAAAAACTCCTTCCGCCACTTCCTTCCGGAGCAAGTGAACAAAAGAAAGCAGAATACGATGCTTCATTTGTACGGATGCAAGAAAAATTTACTAAAGGTGAACTGGATCATCTTAAAATTAAAGTAGAGATACCAAACAACCCGACAATGCCTGAAGAGGGTCTTCCTCCACAGATGATACAGGTACAAGAGTCCATTGTGAAAGTGTTAGGAGGTATGGGTAAAAAAGGTCCTGAAAAAGAAGTTTCTGTAAAAGATGCGAAGAAGATATTAGAAGCTGAAGCAAGTGAAGCACTTCTTGATGAAGAGGAGCTTAAATCACTTGCACTGGAAAAAGTAGAGAAGGGTGGTATCGTTTTCCTTGATGAGATAGATAAAGTGGCTGTAGGTTCTACCTCTCAAAGCAGACAAGATCCAAGTAAAGAGGGTGTACAAAGAGACTTGCTTCCTATTGTAGAAGGCTCGGCTGTACATACCAAGTTGGGTATGGTAAATACAGACCATATACTTTTTATTGCAGCAGGTGCATTTCATGTAAGTAAACCCAGTGATCTGATGCCCGAACTTCAAGGACGTTTTCCCTTACGTGTTGAGCTTAACAGCTTAGATGAAGAGATCTTATATCGTATCTTGACCGAACCGAATAACTCACTGATTAAACAGTATGAAGCATTGATGCATGTTGAAGGTGTTGAATTGGTCTTTGAAGAAGAGGCACTTAAGGCCATTGCACATTATGCACTGCTTGCAAATGAAAAGACTGAAGATATTGGGGCTAGACGTTTACATACAGTCATGGAAAAGATCTTAGAAGAGATCAGCTTCTCTGCAAATGAACATAGTGGTGAGAAAGTGATCATAAACAGATCATTGGTCGAAGAGAAGATCAGTAAAGTGGTTGAAGATGAAGATGCAACACGTTATATATTATAGATAGATGTAATCAGTATAAAGATCCAATTATTATGTCTTTCTGAAGTTATACACTATTATAACTTCAGAAGTAGGCTCAAGTGACGAATCACTTAAAAGGAACGCTAAATGTTTGATCATGAAAATGAAGAGATAGATACCAAGGCTGGGTTTGTAGCAGTGGTGGGAAGACCCAATGCAGGAAAAAGTACTTTACTAAACCATATAGTAGGTGAAAAACTTGCTATGGTTTCAAAAAAAGCGCAGGCAACACGTAAACGTATGAATATTATCGTGATGCATGGTGATGCACAGATCATTTTTGTAGATACACCGGGTATTCATGAAAAAGAAAGATTACTGAATCAATTTATGTTAGATGAAGCACTGAAGGCTATGGGAGACAGTGACCTTATTATTTTTCTTGCACCTGTGACAGACAAGCTTGTAGAGTATGAAAAGTTTTTGAAGCTTGCTCAAGCCAAAGGTGTAAAACATATAGTAGTGTTGACTAAAATAGACCATGTAAAGCAAGGTGACATTTTGGCCAAGCTGGGTGAATATCAGAAATATCAGGAATATTTTGAAGCGATCATTCCCTTTTCTGTAAACAAGAAGGTAGGTAAAAAACAACTTCTTGATGAAATAAGTAAACACTTACCAACATCACCTTTTTTGTATGACCCTGAGATCCTTACCACAGAACATATAAGAAATATCTATAAGGAACTTATCCGAGAATCCATCTTTGAGAACTTGAGTGATGAGATACCTTATGAGAGTGATGTTACCATAGAAAAAATAGAAGAAGGTGATACTCTAGATAAAGTCTATGCAACCATCGTTGTTGAAAAAGAGACTCAAAAAGGTATGATCGTAGGTCAAAAAGGCGTAGGGATAAAACGTGTTGGAAAACTAGCCCGAGAACAGATGGAAATATTTTCAGGTAAAAAAATATTTTTAGATCTACATGTATCTGTCAAAAAAGGGTGGAGTAAAAATAAAGATGGTCTAGAAGAGTTTGGTTATATTATTTAGAAACGAAACACTTTTGTATGCATAATCTTTCTATGTACACTAATAGAGGTACTTGAGACTAAATAAAGATTAATAATTAAAAAAAGTTATAATATTATGAAAGTTTTACATTTTGTAAGAAAGTTTTAATATTATAACATATATAATTGGTCAACCAACAAGGAAGTTTAAAATGTTTTCGAAAAAAAGTTCATCAAAATCGACTGTAAAAAATGTTGTTACTCTTAATGCATATACGGACACAGGCTACGCTTTTAAAAATGATGTATTTAAACCTTTAGATAAGCTCACATATAACACCTCAAACTATATCGTCTCTTATGTAAACAATAAAGAAATCATTAGTACTACAGTAAGTATAAGTAGAAGTATTCCTGAAGAAGATATCGCTGATATAATCGATATCAAAGCGTATGAAGAGTTAGGTCTGGATCAGGCAAATACGTATATTATCTCTTCAATTGAAGTTCATACTGATGGAGAAGAGAGACAATTTCACATCTTTGTAGCTGAACCAGAATCTTTAGATGAACATTATCTGCCTATAAAAGAGCAAACTAAATATGTTGATCTCATTGTTCCCGCACCGCTTCTTTACAAAGCACTCTATACAAGAGAGATATTGCAAGATAATAATACGCATTGTTTTGTCTACTTTACACAAAATGATGCACACGTTACGATCTATGAGAATGGTCAGTATCTTTATGCAAAATCGATAGAGTTTTCTTTAGAACAGATCTATGATAAATATTGTGCATCAATTGGTGAAAAAGTTGATGAAAAAGAATTTTATACGATATTAGAATCTGAAGGTCTCAAAACAACCAATAATGATTATCAGCAAAACTTCATGAAAATATTTGCTGAAGTGTTCATCACTATCAATGATATTATTATTTATGCTAAAAGAGCATTTAATTTAGATACCATCGATCAAATGTTCATAGGAAGTGAGAGAGGTCCTATTATTGGTTTAGATGATTATAGTCAAAACTATTTAGGTCTGCACTCATCAGATTTTAACTTTAACTATAATGTTACAAGTGAAGAGTGGTATACAGATCAATTACAATATTTGATGCTTTTAAGTGCATTGGATTATATGGAAGATGAGGATTCTTTAGTTAACTTAACCATGTATCCACGGCCACCATCATTTGTCAATAGAGCAAGTGGACAGTTTATCATTTCAACATTTGCAGCAGTTTCTCTGAGTTTGGCATATCCTTTGGTCTACTTGGTAGGTTCATATGTGAATGATGCAAAGATCTATGCGTTGACCATGGAAAATAATAAATTAACAACCGAATCTAATAAATACAAAAAAATACTCAGTGAGAAGAAAAGTCAGATCAAAGTGTTAGATGAAAAGATAAAAGTACTATCTGATACCTATGATGGAAAATCAAAGACATTGTCTGCAATTTATGATAAGAAAGTAAATTATCGTCTAAAATCAGAAACATTTCATACCATTGCTGAAGAACTTGATAAGTTTGAAGTGAATGTAGAGTCGATCAAAAGTGATGTTGATACCTTATGGTTATCCATGGCTAGTACAGATGATAGAAAATTTACAGAAGTAATTAAATATATGTCTGATACGCATTTTGATGAGATCAATGAAATAGATATTGAAAGAATCCAAAAAGACCCAGCTAGTAATTACTATAGAGGTCTGTTAAAGGTGGAATTAAAATGAAGTTTTTAGAAGATAAATTAGAAGCGTTAGATATATATTTTGCTCCCAAAAAAGAGAGTGAAAAATGGATTGTTATTTTAGGTATAGCAGGGATCATAGCCTATCTTGGATATGCATATCTATTGCCTTATACGGAAAACCTATATAATAAAAGTGAACGTAGTAAAAAAAGTATACAAAAAAGTATCACAGATAATAATACCTATTTAAATTCTATTACTGTCGGTGGTGATCGCGACTATTATATAAAGAAATTTGATAATGATATTGTTGTTAAAAATAAAACAATCGTTGATACAACTGATAAAATCAAATTTATAGATTCAAATTTACAAAAATTATCTGGTATGCTATTTAATCAAAAAAGTTGGTCTAAATTCTTAAATTCTATTACGAATAAAGCAGAAGTACAGAATGTTGATCTTCAATATATTACAAATAAATATATAGATGAAAAGACAGGTAGCTTTGGACATGTTTTAGAAATCGGTATAGGTTGTAAAGGTGAATATAAAAATATCGTTAAGTTTATGAACGAGCTTGAACAAAATGTTTTGGTGACAGATATTTTTAAAACGGAATTGGTCTCAGATAGTAATTCATCACAAACTGTGGCAGATATTCATATTTCAGTATGGGGGATAAATCGCTAATGAAAAAGATACTTTTATTACTATTACCACTGACAGTGCTACTCAATGCAGAATTATCTGTTGAGCAAATACAAACCATGGTTGTTAAGATACATGAAAAAAGAGAGGGTGTAGAATTAGCTACCCTGGATAAGACAAAAGATCCATTCATAAGGTTGCAGCAAGAAGACAATAATGTTACGATTATTACACCTAGCGAAGAAGAAGCAAAACTCGTTTTGCATTCTATTGTAAATGGTAAAGCCTATATTAATGACTCATGGAAGGATCTTGATGATACAATTATGGGGTATACATTGAAATTTGTAGGTAAAAGAGGTGTGGTACTTAGAAATGGCAATCACATTAAGAAATTATTTCTTCAGAAAAAAAGAGATAATTTCATCACGATAGAAGAAAGGTTATAGAATGAAAAAAGTACAAACATCAGGGGTGAAGTTTCTTATAGTATTCGCAATGCTATTAGGTTTTACGCAGAATCTCGCTGCAAACAGTTGTTCAACGAAATTATTCAGTGTTACAATTGACAGTAAATTGACGATTGGAGACGTGATTGATAATCTTGCAGATACATGTGGATTAACAGTAGTGGTTAAAGATGACGCCGCAAAATTACGTATGAATAAAAAGCTCTACTATGTAAAATTGAAAAATAGTACATTAAATGGTTTTTTGAATACGATTCTGAAAGATAATGACTTGAATTATACATTATCTGGGAATAAACTTAAGATATCATACCTCATTACACGTACATTCCGAATCCATTATCTTTCGGGACAAAGAGTGGGGAAAAGTACCGCAAATGTGACGATTGCAGGTTCTGAGGATTCTACTGGAGCAGCAGGTGGTGGTGGGACATCAAATGCTAATTCATCAATGTCAAAAACAGGGATAGAGATAGAAAGTAATGATGAGTTTCTATTTTGGACGACGGTTGAAAAAGAAGTTCAGCGTATTCTTATCGGTGCAGCAGATGACAGTACTCATTATACAAGATCAGGTGATACTTGGACTGGACCAGATGGAAAAGTATGGGAATATAATCCTTTAGCACCTATCATTAACCCAGAAGCGGGTATGGTGACTGTGACAGGTACAGATAGACAGATCAGTAGAGTAAGTAGATATATACATGCATTAACGAAACAAATTAAACAACAAGTCTTGATCGATATTCGTATTCTTAATGTTTCATTTGATGACAGTACAACAAACGGTGTTGACTGGGCTCAGCTTTATAGTCTACAGAACCTTACGGTGAACTCGTTACTCATGTCACAAAAAAATGTTGCTTCATATACATTTGATGCGATAGATGGAATCACACAGGCAGAATTCTTACAAGATGCAAGACCAAGCAGTGCACAGGTCATGAGTCTTACGGGTAGTACTGATGTAGCAGAAGTTGTAAAGTTTTTATCCACACAAGGAGATGTGAAAACAGTTTCTAGCCCTCGTGTGATGACATTAAATAACCAACCTGCCCTCATCAGTGTAGGTCAAGAACTCTTCTACAAGATTAAATCTTCAAGTACAGCAAGTAGTACGGGTGGAGCCGTTGCAGCTGAAGGTGAATTGGTTGATTCTGTGTTCGCAGGTATTTTACTCGATATCACACCTGAAATTGATGAGAATGGTATCATCACTCTGAAAATTAATCCATCTGTTTCAGATACAGTGGATACTATTAATCCAGACAGTGGGATAAGAACCATCCCGCCAGATTTGAAAAGAAGACAAATTGCATCTGTGATAAAAGTGAGAGATGGAGAACATGCTATACTAGGAGGCTTATTATCAAGTCAAACTGGATTTACAGACACCCATGTTC
>NZ_JBATIY010000007.1:0-11105 GCF_049668085.1 Sulfurovum sp.
GATACATGTCGTTTCTATAGAATTCACCGTCCCAGTTTCTTTTACTATAATCCAATCCTGCTGTAATCGTATGATTATCCATATCAAAACTGTTTGAAAGTTTTGCCCCTTGCATCTCAGAAGTCAATGCATGCGTCACTTGATTTGGCATCATTGGCATCATTGGATTACTAAGCGAAGAAATTCTATACATGTTAGACATTGGATGATCCACTTCTGATTGATAAACCTGAATATTAAGCTCTTTTGAATATGTCCCTAGATCTTTGGCTATATACTCGATATTAAAAATATCTGAGTCATCATACAACGCATCCATTGGTGTAGACGGATAGAGTACATCATCACTTCTGTTAGCTGTATAGCTGAGTCTCAACTCTTGATTATCTGTAATATCCCAAAAAAGTTTTGCCATCAATGTATTTTTCGAATAGGCATCCATATTTTGATACTGTGTTTGATACTGTGCTCCCATTGGAACGTTTCCAGCATCTATCTCTCTTTGTATCTGACCTACAAAATCATTCCCATCACCATCTTCGTACTGTTCACCTTCTTCCATCGAACCCGTAAGTAAAACCCTTACATTCTCTGTGATGCCGCCACTAAGCGCAAAAGATCCCTTTTTGTATCCCCAAGATCCAAAACCAAGATTCACTTCACCTTCAAACTCTTCAGTTGGTTTGATCGTGTGTATCTTTACATCTGCGCTGAGTGCACCAAAATCTTCTACATTAAATGGCCCTTCATTGATCTCGATATAATCCACATTATTTGTCAATATATGAGAAATCGGTGGGTCCATTCTGTTTGGACAGGCTCCATGTACTTTTGCACCGTCTATGGTTACATTGATATTGTCTTTTCTTTGTGCTCTCACAACGATATCATTCGCAATTCCAGATCTTCTGCTCAAAGCAACACTTGGAGACTGTTTAAAAAGTGCTTCCGCCAGATCGGCTGATTTAATGTCTTCCCCGCTGACATCTTTAATAACCTCTGTATCTACTTTTGTATCTACATGTATCGTTTCTAACTCTACTTCAGCAGCATTGATCCATAATGTACATGCCAAAGAAAGGTATATCGCCTTTTTCATATTAACTCCCTGTAAAATAATTTGCATTATCCTAGCGCAGTTGTGTTAAGCTTGTATTAAATTTATCTAAGTTGATAGCGAAGTTTGATATTGATACTTTTTGGCAACGTAATAGGCGCATTCTTTACATTGATAGGAAAAGCACTTTTTACAGCCTTACGTGCCGATTTTTGAAATGCTTTAGGTCCACTCACCGAAATGTTCCCTACTTTTCCACTGCTTAAAATAGTGAATTTCACATTAACTGTACCCTGCATACCTCTTTTTTTAGCAACCCTCGGATACGATTTGTGCTTATTGATCTTGGTTCTGATATTTGCCAGAAATTGATTTTTTTGCGCAGGACTGCTCTTTGCACTTCTTGATGAAGCTTTTTGTCTTACCTGTTTCTTTTTCGCCGTTTTCTTTTTAACTACTTTCTTTTTACGCTTTTTCTTGACTTCAGGTTTCTTTTTTACTTCCTTCACCACTGGCTTAGGAACAACCGGTTCAGGGATAACTTCCTCTTTTATCTCCGGCTTTTCTTCTGGGATTGGTTCTTTGATCACTTTAGGTTCGACAATAGGTTTTTCTTCAATAACAGGCTCTTCCTCAACCACAGGTTCTTCTTCTACGATTGGTTTCTCTATCTCTTTTACCTGTTCCTGTTCCACCTGTTCAACCATTTGTGGTTCAAAAGAGGACATACAAAGCTGTATCGCTTTTTCTTCTGATTTTTTTGATGAGACAAGATAATGGTTTTGTGCATAAAAAAACAGACTTATCCCCAAAATATACATAAGTGTGGTGCTAAAATAAGAGATAAAATGACGATGTTTTAGCATTGAGGAATCTTTTTTGGGATGTATTATGACGGAAAAACGTTAAGGGAATGTTAAAAAGAGCAGAAGCCTTATGTATTTAAGATCGGGGGGGGGTAAATACAAGACAACTTCTGAACTTTTCTTATTTCGACGTGAAAGAAGTATGACACAAAAGTGTTAACTTAGTGTTAAACCAAATGAACACCTCTGTATGAAGTCCTTTTTTATTTTTGAGGATAGTCCGGCTGACAGAAATCAAAGCCAAGTGCAGGTTCAAGAACACAACATCCTTCACTTATACCCATATCTTTAAGCCCTGTATCAAATGCCCAGTAATGATTGTAACTTCCATCACGTAAAGAAGTAAATACTTGTAAAACATCTGATGCATCCGCTTCATCAGCCATCTCGATAAATTCATTCAAATCGACAATATCCACTACCTCAACCATACAACCCACTTCTAAAGCATCTTGTGGCGATTGAATTCCTTTGTCATACAGTAACTCATAAAGTTCCTGAATATGTTCTATGGGGTAATGGCCATCACCAATGCCCTCTATACTATACGATACATCTGTATCAGGATACTGTGTCATATTCAGATCATATTTTATTGCAAGCCTATTGACGGCATCTATATGCTCTGCTTCAGAACCTACCGCGATCTGCTCAAGCTCATCTATAGGTTGGAGTTTATAGATATTCGTATACACATCATATGCCAAACTCTCTTCACTATACATATAAGCGATTGAGTCTTTTAACTCTTGGGTCAGTGTTGATTCTGGTGCATTTATTGCATCATCAATTATTTCACTCAAGTTTGCATCTTCTATGATCTCACTGACTGTGTCACTGCTGCATCCTATAATGCTAAACGCTGCTATAAAGAGAACAGACCCTCCTACTATCAAACCTTTTCGTAGATCATTTTTCATGGAGTTTTCCTCCTTTTTTTATTACTTTATAATATCATGAATATACTTTTATATCATAATTATTTGAAGTAAGTCTATTTGATATAAAGTGAAATAGTATCAATGATTTTTCATTACATCAGAATGTATAGTTGCCATTACTTTTGAAAGATTGAAGCTCACAGTTGTCCCTACGTCTTTTTCAGACTTTATATGTATTTCCAACCCCTCATCATCACAATAGGCTTTCACCAAGGCAAGTCCTATCCCTTCTCCATCTTTTCTGTCATCTCCTTGATAGTACCGTTCATGCACACGTAAAAGTTCTGTAGTCCCCATACCTACACCTTTATCTTCCACACTTAATATATGATTGTTCAGTGTCACACGGATAGGTGCATCCTTGGATGAATACTTCATGGCATTGGAAACGATATTATCAAACATCTGTTCAAAACCGATCTTGTCTACTTCTATTTCATAAGGTTCTAAAGCCAGTTCAAAAGGGTTTCGCTTTTGTTCCTTAAATATTTCAATACGCTCTTCAAGTAAAATTTGAAGGTCAAATCGCTCTTTTTGTATGTCATGCATCTCTTTATGAATACTATAGACCAATTCATCATACAATTTTTTGAGTCTTACGCTGGCATCTTCGATACGTTTAATGCGTTTTAGCGATTTCTCATCTTCCATCGTTTTTTTTAACATGGCAGTATTTGCTTTGATAGTAGAAAGTGGAATATTAAGTTCATGAATAATATCATTGGTCAAAGAGGTGAGTGTGTCTTCCATCTGTTTTCTGGGTGCAAAAATAAGAGTAGAAAGAACATAAGCCCATCCTATTGCCACAAGCAAAACCAAAGCCCCTGCTATAAAAATATTAAACTCACTCAAATGCCACGTCTCTAAAAAACGGTATACCGCTGTCATTAAAGTGAACATGGTTACAAAATAGATAACCGTGGCAAATATCAGCTCTTTTTGGCGACTTGTCATTTAGTACTCATTTGGTATCCTACACCACGTATATTTTGTATTTGTGTAGGGAAATATTTTTTAAGTTGGGCAATATAGACTCTCAATGCCCCATCACTCGCTTCCTCAGAAGAACTCCAAAGGCGTTCTTTTATTTGATTCAAAGGGACCACTCTTCCCTGCCCTTCCAAAAGCACTAAAAGAAGTTCTCCTCCTTTGATACTTAACTCTAGTGTTTTCTCATTGAGGTAAAGTGTTTTTGTCAAAATATCAAACTGATACATATCTATCTCTACGACCTGACTGCGTACTTGTCTACGCAATACTGCCTGTATACGCAAAGAAAGTTCATCCAGATCCACAGGTTTATAGATATAGTCATCCCCTCCTTTTTCAAACCCCTCTTTTAACGATGCTTTATCTTCTCTGGACGTAATAAAGATACAAGGGGTTTCATCACCGCTTTGACGTAGTTTTTCTAAAAGCTCAAAACCATTTTCATATGGTAGATTAACGTCAAAAAGATAGAGGTCAAATACATGCTCATAGGTCAGATCAAGTGCACTATAGGGATCAAGCGCACAATGTAGAGAATGCGCTTCTTCTTCTAAGAAATCTTCAAGGGTTTCATTAAATAGTTTATCATCTTCTAATATAAGTATCCGTGCCAATACTTTCCCTCTCTTTCTTAAATTTTATTTATGATTATACCTCAAAATTATTTAACGGTAATATCATGCTATACTTTTATTCTATAGACTACAGAGAAGGTAAATTGTTGAAATTCGATCATTCATTTTTAAAACATAAAGAGGGACAGATCCTACTCTTAGGACTCCTATTATTAGGAGGATATTTTATCCTTCTATTACTTTGCGGTATTTTTTATTCAAATTATTTTCAAGAGTTACTAAGTATTACGATCACCAATGTCATATTCGGTCGTATGGCAGGTCTCTCCATAGGTGTGGCTTCACAAATGGACACTACTTTTCTAGTTCTTTTCAACTTTTTTATTGAATCCATTATGGTACTCATTTTATACCCTCTTTTTGTATCGAGCTGGAACAAACTTGATTTCGTTTCATACCCGCCACTTAACCGTTATCTAGAACGTTCTAAAAACAGTGCACACAAATATGAACCTCTCATTAAACGTTATGGTGTTATTGGACTCATTTTATTTGTATTGACACCTTTTGCCATGACAGGTCCGGTAGTAGGAAGTTTTGTAGGGTTTTTGATAGGATTTAGCCATCGTGTAACTCTGACTATTGTACTTTCCAGTACGTTGATTGCTATTATCCTATGGATCTATCTCATTAAGAATTTTGAGGAGACATTGGTTGCATACAGCGACAAACTGATGGTAGGTTTACTCATAGCTGCGGGTGTACTGTTTTTGTGGTATTTATTGAAGAAAGCATTTACTCGAAAGAAGCTTTAGAAAAAAGCTTCTTTGAAATTACATAAACATTCCGCCATTGACCTTCAGTGTCTCACCTGTAATGTAAGAAGAGTGGTCAGACAGTAAAAATGCTACCGCTTCAGCTACCTCTTTTGGTTCACCAAATCTAGCCATTGGTATCTTGGATGTGAAAGCATCTTTTACCTCATCCTTAAGAACATCTGTCATCTCAGTAGCAATGAATCCCGGAGTGATCGTATTGTAACGGATGCTTCTAGGTGCTGCTTCTATCGCAAAACTTTTTGTCATCGCTATCGTTCCGCCTTTACTTGCTGCATAATTCGTCTGTCCCGCATTCCCGGTTTCACCTACGATAGAAGCGATATTCACTACAGAACCAAAACGTTTTTTTCCCATCACTTTCAGCGCTTCACGACAGCCAATAAATGTGGAGGTTAAGTTTGCGTTGATCACATCCATAAATTCATCTGTTTTCATACGCATTGCTAATTTGTCTTTTGTGATACCGGCGTTATTTACCAGGTAAGCAAGTTCTCCATCTGCTTCTACAATGTTTTTCATCGCTGCTACAAAAGCTTCATCATCGCTGACATCAAAACCGATCACTTCTGCTCTACCGCCTGCTGCTTCTATCTCTGATTTCACCGCATTCGCTTCAGCCTCTCCAGAACGATAATTCACCCATACTTTCAAACCAAATGTGGCGAGACTTTTTGCTATTTCTGCACCTATTCCTCTACTTGCTCCAGTCACTAAAACATTCTTACCTGTAAATTTCATTTTGACCCTTTTGTAATTCTTTGATAAAATTGTACCATGTTTTTATGGTACAATGGCAGAAAGGAAAGATATGGAAAAGAAAATTAAAAAATCAGTCGCTACCCTACTTGCACATATCATTAAAATAGATCGCAGAGATATAGCAAAGGAAGCACCACTTTTTTGTAAACTGATGGAAATGGATTTTGATTGTGATTCTGAGGAAGCAAAAACATTTCTCAAACAAACACTAGAAGAAGAGTACGATCTTGATGAACACATTGCTATTATCAATGATGCTTTATGTGATGATCAACTTAGTAAAATGCATATACTTGAGCAGCTTAATCATATCATCTACTCAGATACGATTACTCCCAATGATTACGAAGAGTTTGAGAAGGTCAAAAAGGCACTTTTCTCCTGTTGACCCAAGATTTGGGTCAGATCAGTGGCTCATCCATCTCAGCAGGTATCTCTAATCCCATAAGTGTAAGCACTGTTGGTGCAACATTATTTAAGCCACACCCCTCTTTAACACTAGTTACACCCTCAGCCATGACAAAACACCATACTTCACCTACGGTGTGATTTGTTAGTACATGCCCTTCACTGTCTTTCATCTCTTCACAGTTTCCATGATCTGAAGTAAGTACTACAGCATAGCCATCCTCTTTTGCTTTATCGAGTATTAATCCAAGTTCTTTATCCACAGCATTTACCGCTTGACATGCTGCTTCATAGTTACCCGTATGTCCTACCATATCTCCATTGGCAAAGTTTACCACGATGAAATCATAAGACTCATCCATGGCTGTACGTACCGCCTCACCGACTTCAGGCGCAGACATTTCAGGCTTCATATCATAGGTTTTCACATCAGGGCTTGGTATAAGCACCCTGCTTTCACCTATCATAGGTTCCTCCACACCGCCATTGAAAAAGAACGTAACATGTGCATACTTCTCAGTTTCTGCTGTATGAAGCTGTCTTAGTCCTGCATCGCAGATCACTTCCGCCAAAGTATGTTTAGGTGTCTCTTTAGGAAAAAGTATCGGGTAAGGAAAACTTGCATCGTACTTTGTCATCGTTGCGATGTTCAGTGGTGTAGACTTACATGCAAATTCATCAAAATGCTCATCACCTAACGCTGCCGTGATCTCTCGTACTCTGTCTGAACGGAAATTCGTTACCAGCACGACATCATCCTCTTTCATCTCTTCATATCCTGCAAATGCGACAGGCTCTATAAACTCATCTGTCTCATTTTTTGCATAACTCTCATCGATATATGCTTTGGGACTCAATGAGGTTGATGGTCTAGCCTCAGCTATCGCCCGATACCCTTTTTCTATTCTTTCCCAGCGATTGTCTCTGTCCATCGTAAAGAAACGTCCGCCTATGGTAGCTATAGAGATGCTTTCATCACATATCTCCTCTATTTGATCCACATAAGTTTTGGCAGAAGTAGGACTGACATCTCTACCATCAGTGATCAAATGTAAAAAGACTTTTTTGCCTCTGCTTTTTGCAAGTTTTGCCATACCGATAGTATGTTCTATATGAGAATGCACACCTCCATCACTAAGCAGCCCTATCAAATGCACACGATCACTCTTCTCTAAGATATCAGTTAATGCCTGATTATTTTCTATACTTCCATCTTCAAGTGCCAAAGAGACCTTGACTAGATCCTGGTACAAAATACGTCCAGCACCTATCGTCATATGTCCTACTTCAGAATTTCCCATCTGCCCTTCAGGAAGACCTACGCTCAGACCATGCGTGGAGATAAGTGCACTAGGTGCTGTTTCAAAAAGTTTGTCATAGGTAGGTTTTGTTGCATCTTTAAATGCATTACATGTACTGTCTGGTTTACACCCTATACCATCAGTGATGATTAAAACGGTTTTTTGTTTCATATTTTTCTCTTTTTATTACTTAGAACACTTTTGGCGCAAATCCCATAAAGTTACGTTGTCACTCAGACAACTTCAGCAGTTGGCTCATATGACTAGTCACATTTTAAGTTTGCACAGCATTAAGGTTATGTAATTATTCTTTTTTATTGAAATAATAGTAAAATAAACTTTCTTAATTCTTTAATACAAAATTTTAAACCCGTATTATGCAATAGGATTATGAAAATAGTGTATAGTGCTTGTGTTTAGGGTGCTTGCAATAAATTTGTACCCCAAGGGTATTTCCGTTGGGCAGTTTAACCCTTAGGTTAAGCGATGATTTATTGTGAATATCCTAGACGCAATGGCTCATACTAGTTTCATGATTTCTATTGCATAATACGGGTTATACGAAAGTTGCCCATGCTATACGAACTCTCCCAACTCTTAGATATTAATCTTTTCGGATACATCTCAGTACGTGCCGGTATCGCATTTTTTATTGCCTTTATACTCACGCTGTTCGTTATGCCAAAATACCTTGCTTGGGCTATTTCAAAGAATGCAAATCAACCCATTAGCAAATACGTCCCTGCACATGAAGGGAAGCAACACACACCAACGATGGGTGGTGCTGTGTTTCTTATCTCTTCACTTTTTGCGGCTTTACTGACCGTAGATCTCTCTAACATCTACATACTCGGCGGACTTATCACACTCATTGGCTTTGGTTTTGTTGGGTTTAAAGATGATCTGGGAAAAGTGCTGGCTGGTGACAATCTGGAAGGACTGACTCCCAAAGGCAAAATGGGATTACAGATCATCGTTGCATCACTTGCAACAGGATTACTTATATTTAATGGATTTCCAACTGAATTTTATGTGCCCTTTCTCAAAACACCTCTTTTTGACTTAGGCTATGCATCTATTCCTTTTTGGATACTTGTATTTTTAGCTACAACCAATGCGGTAAATCTTACCGATGGACTTGATGGACTTGCAACGGTACCCTCTATCATCGCATTGGTCTCATTAGGTTTGATCATCTATGTAACTGGTCATGCCATCTTTAGTCAGTATCTGCTGGTTCCAAATATCAAAGGTGTGGGTGAAGTGATGATACTGGCTGCTGCACTCATAGGTGGTCTATTTGGTTTTTTATGGTACAACTGCTACCCTGCAGAGATTTTCATGGGTGACACAGGCAGCCTTGCTATAGGCGGATTTTTAGCCTATCTTGCCATCTTGGGGAAAAGTGAGATCCTGCTTATTCTTATAGGTCTCATTTTCGTGATAGAAACGGTTTCAGTCATCCTTCAAGTGGGAAGTTTTAAGCTGCGTGGGAAGCGCGTCTTCCTCATGGCTCCCATACATCACCATTTCGAACTCAAAAAATGGGCAGAAAATAAGATCATCATACGTTTTTGGATGATCGCATTCATCGCAAATGTACTTGCACTTATCTCATTTAAGTTCAGATAATCATGAAACAGATAAAGCCCACACTTTTTGGCTACGGACTCACCACAAAAGCTATCGCAAAAAAACTAGGCGGAGGATGTACTTTCTTTGATGACAATGTCAAGGAAGCATACACGGATGAAACGGGAAATCACATACTCCCTTCGCATCTTTTTGATCCAGAGGCAAGTGCATTGGAAGTCACTACACCCAGTCTGAAACCAGACCATCCACTGATCAAAAGTGCTAAAAATTTGCTCAGCGAATATGATTACTTTGCAAAAGAGATGCCTTTTAGCATTTGGATATCAGGAACGAACGGTAAGACGACGACCACACAAATGCTCACACATCTTTTAGAAAAACGTGGTGCCCTCAGTGGCGGGAACATTGGTACGCCTTTGGCAGAACTGGACACTAATGCCCCTATCTGGGTACTTGAGAGCTCTTCATTTGCCCTGCACCATACCAAAACAGCTTCACCTGACATTTACCTTCTGCTCCCTATCACTCCGGACCATTTGGATTGGCATGACACATATGAACAGTATGAAGCAGATAAGCTTAGGCCGCTACTGGCCATGAAAGAAGGAGAACTGGCACTCGTACCTAAAGGACTGGATCTTCCAAAGACACATGCCTATGTCGTCGAATATGACAGTAACGAATTTATAGCAGAGTATTTTAACCTCGATAGCACCCAGTTGCGTTTTAAAGCTGCCTTTTTACAGGATGCACTGCTTGCACTTGCTGTAACGAAAGTACTTTTTGATGAAGCAGACTATACACTCATGAATACCTTTACCCTGGATGCCCATAGACAAGAAGAGCTTAAAGATGCACAGGGAAGACTCTGGGTAAATGACTCCAAAGCCACCAATCTTGATGCCACTGTACAGGCTGTCAAAGGCTATGCCGATAAACACATCCATCTCATCATCGGGGGAGATGACAAAGGGGTAGATCTAACACCTCTTTTTGAAAGTATGAAGTCACTTAACCTTACACTATATACTATAGGGGCAAACAGTGACAGACTTTTAAGCCTTGCAAAAACCTATCATATCCATGCTGTGGAATCACAAACCATACAAAAGGCTGTACAACAGATAGACAGTCAGCATACACAAGAAAGTGTTGCCCTTTTATCACCGGCTGCTGCAAGTTTTGATCAATTCAAATCATATAAACACAGAGGTGATACGTTTATGGAATTGGTAAAAGAATTAAAAAAATGATTTATTTCTTGGTTTTGCTTGCTGACTTTTAAGTTTTAGCTGTTATAATTCTATCCTCTTAAACAGATTTCCTGTTTTTAAGTTGGCTCGATAGCTCAGTCGGTAGAGCAAAGGATTGAAAATCCTTGTGTCGGGGGTTCGATTCCCTCTCGCGCCACCATTAACTTCAATCATATTCATACAAACCATCAAAAACATTAACTAAAACCTTAAGAAATAGACACTTTTCTTAAAAAAAACACTCAATTTGGTTCATTTTTGCATTTTTTTCTTCTATTTCTATCCTATCTTACACCCATAAAACATACTTATACACGGTATTTAGACCAAATTATTAACTATTTGTTAACTAATTATTAATTATATTGACATTTTTCGCTAATTTATGCTATAATACCGTTGTATTCAAAACAAATTCAAGGAGAATTACAATGAAAAAAACATTATTACTTTCAGTAGTAGCGTCAACAATGATTATGGCTGGTGGAGATATCGCTCCAGTTGAGCCAGTAGTAGAAGC
>NZ_JBATIY010000008.1:0-29093 GCF_049668085.1 Sulfurovum sp.
AAAAAGGAGTAATTATGATCATTATCGGACACCCATGGATAAAAAGTAATCGTTTTTTTAAAGTTTTTTCTATCAAAGGAATTGAGAAGAGTCAGGCAGATGATATCGTTTTGCTTGGCCCTTTAGTGGATTCACATGAACTTGCAGTACATTGTCAAGAAAACAGTGTGCCTTACGCGGTAGTGGCAAATACTTTGGATGATGCACTGTTTGCCAATGCTCTGGGCGCAAAATACATTATCTGTGAAGAGGATGATGCATTGATGATCCAGCCTATTGCAAATGAGTATCTTTTTGATACACGTATCTTGGTGCTCATCCATAGTGAAAAAGAGATCAGTAAAATAGCAAGAGGCAGTGTAGATGGTGTGATCTTTGCAGATGCCATCTATGAGAACTGATATCCAACGTTACACACTTACCTATATACTGATTGCAGCCAGTAGTATAGTCTATCTTTTTTCTGCATTTTTCAGTCGAAGTCTTGTTGACATGGATATGCAGACCCTTGTAGATATGGGTGCATTGTTTGGACCATTGACTGTACTTAAGGGTGAGTGGTGGAGACTACTGAGTGCGATGTTCTTGCATGGCGGTATGACCCATCTTCTGATGAATATGTTTTCTCTTTATATTGTAGGACGAGGTGTAGAGATGTACTTTGACACGAAGTCTTACTTAAGCATTTATTTCTTCTCTGGGATCATTGGCGGACTTGTATCACTCTATATGCATCCAGTCTCTGTGGGGGTAGGTGCATCTGGGGCCATCTTTGGTGTTTTTGGTGCATTGGCAGGATTTTTCCTGGCACATAGAGATAGGATAGCCTCGCATTCTAAAGCATTTATGAAAGACTTTGGTGTCATCATCGCGATCAACCTTGTGATAGGACTCTCTATACCTTCTATTGATGTGAGTGCACATATTGGTGGACTTGTCATAGGCTTCATCGGTGGATTTGTACTCTCTAAAAATCCAAAATGGCTCTTAACCTATAATACTATGATGATACTACTCATTATAGCTATAGCATCATATCTCCCTGATCAGTATGCGCAAACACTATTTTAATTTTCTCATTTTCTCTTTTTTGCTTGTCGGATGTGCTGTTACAGCACCTTCGGTATCTCAGACAAAAATAAAAGAACTTGCACATCTTTTACAATCATTAGATAGCACTGTTCCTCAAAGTGAGGCAATGCAGCTCTCCAAAGATATTTTTTACAAAACACAACAGCTGACAGGGGAGTTTGAAATGACTTCTCCTCCTCAGTTTCATAACTTTTTAGTGACTGTGGGAGCACGTGAAAAAGGACTTTGTTTTCATTGGAGTGATGCGTTGTATGTGTATCTGTCTCAGAAGCACTATACCTCTTTTGAGTTTCATTTAATGGGTGCAAACATTGGAGAGTATTTTTATGAACATAATGCTTTGGTTGTAGTAGCTAAAGGAGGAAAAGCGCAACAGGGTGTCATCATAGATCCGTGGAGAGATTCGGGAGAGCTTTATTTCTCTAAAGTAGGAGATGACTCAGAGTATGCGTGGATACACAGACCAACGAGGGGATGCCTTTAGTTTCTATTCGACCAGAGGCTCCTCATCCATTCCAGCTTCGCGCAACTCTGCTTCTTCAGCTGCGATCGCTTCCTTTTCAGCCTCAGAAAGTACTTCTTTAGGCTCCTCTTCTTCCGCTTCCTCTTCTTGGATCACTTCTGTTTGTGTGTCATTTTCTTCAGTACTTTCTGTTTCTTCCGTTGTATTTATCTCTGTGGGTGTGGTCTCTTCATCTGCTATGGACGTAGTTTGAAAAAGTAGAAAAAACGAAAATACGATACTTGAAAATAGTTTAGACATAGTTGCACCTTTATGACTTGCTGTAAATTATTTTACATCATTTCTAGAAAAATTGCAACCAAGTGTATATACTTTCACATAAGGAATGCAGGGTATTTCTAGTCTGTTTTAATCTAATGGTAAATAGATCTTATCTATCAGTTCTTCATATTCACTTTTTGCATCAGAGTCTATGGTAATACCACCACCACTTTTGTAAAAGAGTTTACCCTTCTCTTTTTCGATGAAGCGTATCATGACACCTGAGCGTAAGGATTCACCATCAAACACACCAAAGATACCTGTATAAAATTCTCTATCAAAATTTTCGACATGGTTGATGATATTGAGCGTACTCTTTTTGGGAGTTCCTGAGATAGAGCCAGCGGGGAGTATTTGACTAAGGAGTGTTCCCGCATTGTCTTTCCAGTCAGAAGGAAGTTTGGCTGTGATCTTGGAGCTGACCTGCAGCAGTTCTTTTTCTCCCGCTTTGATCTTCTCGACATAACGAAACTTCTCTACTTTGATATCTGAACCGATGATACCCAGGTCGTTACGCATGAGATCTACGATCATGACATGTTCAGCCATCTCCTTTTTATCAGCCAAGATGGTCTCTTTGGCATTTGGAAGATGGGCATCTATAGTCCCTTTCATAGGATATGTGGCTATGGTGTTGTTCTTTAGCTCTACAAAACGTTCTGGAGAGAAACAGATAAATTCATCTTTAAAATAGAGCTTGAACTTTGCTCTGGCATAGGTGAAGATCTCTTTTAGTGTGAAACTACTCTCTATAGGTGTTCTAAATGTAAGATTGAGCAGATAGGTATTGCCCGAACGTATCTCTTCAAGTACTTCAGCGAGTGCTTTTTTATAAGTGTTGAAATCGACAGGGAATTTAGAAAAAGTAAAATCTTTTGTACGTTTCTTAACAGGGTAGTTACGCCAATCTTCCAATTTATAGAAGATATCATTATCTAGATGTTCAAGTGGTTGTGCAAAGATCTTTTGATTATCAAAAGAAGTTATAAAAAGAAAAGGGGTACGTGCTTTGGAAAGAGTATTGATGTGTTCAAAACCATTTTCTTTATTAAGCCATGTCATAAAGAACTCCCTCTCTCATTAAATAAGTAAATAGAAAACTTCGAAAAAAAAATTAGATATCTATTATGAATCCAAAAGAAGAAGTTTCAAGATAGCCATACGCATATAAACCCCATTCTTAACCTGTTCAAGAACCTTGCATCGATCATCTTCAAGCATCTCATCAGAGATGTCTATATTCCGCATCACCGGACCAGGGTGAAGTACCAAGATATCTCTGTCGCCTAAACGATCATGGTCTATGCAGTAGTGTTTTGCATACTCAGCATAATCATCAAAGATAGGAGAAGCATGACGCTCTAATTGTGCTCTTAAAGACATAATGACATCTACTTTATCTAAAACATCTTCAAGATTCTCGTATTGAGGCAGATCACTCTGGGGCATAAATGGTTTAGGTGCAACCAAAATGACATTCAATCCCATGCGTGTAAGTAGGCGTATACCTGAACTGGCTACTCTGGAACTGACAATGTCTCCTACAATGGCAATGGTCTTACCTTGAATGTCACCATTGAAATGTTCTACCAAAGTGAAAAGATCAAGCAGTGCCTGCGTAGGGTGAGCATAGTTACCTGCACCTGCATTGATGACAGAGGTCATTTGCATATCGGCTAATAGTCCTGGTGCTTCGTTTTCAGAGTGACGGATGATGACCCCATCAGGTTCCATTGCACAAAGGTTTGCGAAAGTATCTTCAAGTGATTCACCTTTTTTGGCAGAACTTTTACCCGGATCGAGATGTACTACTGCCGCACCCAGTCTTTTAGCAGCTACTTCAAAAGAACTACGTGTCCGTGTGGATGCTTCAAAGAAAAGGGTGATGAGCAGTTTGTCTCTGAGAAGTTGGGAAGGGCGTTGTGCTTTAAAGGTTTTGGCGTCATGAAGTAGTTGTTGAATTTGCGTGTCTGAAAGGTTGGTGGTGTCTACCAAATGTTGCATAGTTTACCTTGTAGATTAAATTTTGTCATTATATCTAATAGGTGCTAATAAATCTTTGTAAACCTTTTTGTGCACTCCACCATTCAGGAAATACTGCATCATAAAAAGGTTGGGTCACTTCTGCAAAACTCTCTTTGTCTTCATAGAGATTCACACACCAGTCAAACTCTATACTGTGTGATTTTAGGGCTTCCATAGAGAGCAGTGTATCGTTGATACATCCCAATCTGCTGGGTGTGACCAAAAGTACTTTTGCATTGAGTTTTTTAGCCAGGTCTATCATCATGAAATCTTTCGTGACAGGCACCATAAGACCTCCTGCACCTTCAACCAGAAGAATGTCACAAAGTTGACTTAGTTCATGGTACTTTTCCATGATCTTCTCTAGCTTGATCACCTGTTCAGTATCTGCACAAAAAGGGGCTGCAGGAAGGGGAAAAGTGTAGGCAGTAATGTCTTCTGGAGTGAGATTTTTGAAATTCTTGTTTACCTTTTGACAAACTTTAAGGAGTAAACTGGCATCTTCAGCAAGAGAAGTAACACCGGTTTCAATCGGTTTATATACACCAACACTCAATCCTTTGGCGGCAAAAGCTTCTATGAGCTCGAGTGTGGTGTGTGTTTTTCCTATATTTGTACCAGTAGCAGTGATAAAAAGTGATTGCACTTGCATTTCTCCATTTTTTTTGTATAATAGACTAGAATAATTTATGAGGATTTTAACATAATATGCCAAAGATTGAAGAAGAGTTTGAGCTAGCCCTCGAGCTACAGGAACCACAAATGTTCAGAGTGCTTCTGCACAATGATGATTATACGAGTATGGATTTTGTTGTGGAAGTGCTTATGAGTATTTTCCATAAGACACATCCTCAGTCAGAACAGATCATGTTGCAAATACATGAAAAAGGCAAAGCGATATGTGGTGTCTATAGTTTTGAGATAGCAGAAACGAAAGCGCAGCAGGTCAAGCAACGCGCCAAACAAAATGAGTTCCCATTACTCGCAACCATTGAAGAGGATAGTTGATTATGATTAGTATTGCATTGAACGATGTATTTAAAAGGGCTGTAGGATATGCAAAAGAGAATAGACATGAATACCTGACTGTGGAGCATGTTTTTTTATCTATTTTAAGAAGTGATGCGGGACAAGAGATACTTTCTATACTTGGTGCAGACCTTGAAGTGTTGAGATCAGGCATCACTGAACATATCACCAAGACGATCCCTTCCCTGAAAGAGGCGGTTGAACCATTTGAAACAGTAGCACTCTCCCGTGCGATCAACGATATGATGACACACATCCATAGTTCAGGAAGAACAGAAGCCAGCATAGGTGATATGATCGCAGCGATCTTTGTGCAAGAGCACTCTTATGCGGTCTACCTGATGAAAAAAGAGGGCATCGCACGTGTGGATATACTTGAAGTCATCTCTCATCGTTACGATAAAGCAGGCACTACGACGGAAGAGAAAAAAGAAGAAACACTTTTAGATCAGTTTACTATGGAACTTGTCTCTCTTGCCAAAACAGGAAAGATAGACCCTGTAGTAGGACGTATAGAGGAGATAGAACGTGTGATGCAAACGCTCTGTAGACGTAAGAAGAACAATCCTTTACTTGTGGGTGAACCTGGCGTGGGTAAAACAGCCATCGCTGAAGGATTGGCACTGAAGATCTCTGAAGGGGATGTCCCAGAAATACTCAAAAACTCAAAAGTATATGCTTTGGATATGGGTTCATTGGTTGCAGGTACCAAATATAGAGGTGATTTTGAAAAACGTCTCAAAGGTATCATCAAGGAGCTCACAGCAAAAGAGGATGCAATCTTATTCATCGATGAAATTCATACGATGGTAGGGGCAGGTGCAACCAGTGGTGGAAGTATGGATGCTTCGAATTTACTGAAACCTGCACTTGCTCGTGGTGATCTGAAGTGTATCGGTGCTACGACCTATGCAGAGTTTAGAAACTTTTTTGATAAAGATAAGGCCTTAAGTCGTAGATTTGCAAAAGTAGATGTAGATGAGCCAAGTATTGAAGATACCATGACCATCTTGCAGGGGATCAAACATAAATATGAAGATTATCATAATATTACATTTACGGACGAGGCACTTCAATCTGCCATCGATCTTTCTGTCAAGTATCTGCATGATAGATTTTTACCCGATAAAGCGATGGATATCATCGATGAGGTGGGTGCACACTTTATGCTTAGAGGCCAAGAGGGTGTCACTGTCAAACCTAAAGACATAGAAGAGAGTGTAGCGAAGATCATGAAGCTCCCTTCTACGGTCATAGGTACGGATGATACAAGAAAACTTAAATCGTTAGAGAGAGATCTGGCTTCTCATATCATTGGACAGGATGAAGCAATAAGTGCATTGGGAACAGCGATTAAACGTTCCTATGCAGGGCTTAATGCATCCAATAGACCTATAGGAAGCTTTTTGTTCGTAGGTCCTACAGGGGTAGGTAAAACAGAACTTGCAACGCAACTTGCCAAAACGATGCATGTACATTTTGAGAGATTGGATATGAGTGAATATATGGAGGCACATACTGTCAGCCGTTTGGTCGGGGCACCTCCAGGGTATGTCGGGTATGAGCAGGGCGGATTGTTGACAGAGATGATCAAAAAACATCCGCATACGGTATTACTGCTTGATGAGATAGAAAAAGCACATCCGGATATCATGAATATCTTACTCCAGGTAATGGATGGTGCAAAATTGACAGATAACAACGGTGTGGTCTCAGATTTTAAAAATGTGATACTCATTATGACCTCGAACATAGGAACCAAAGAAGCCAATGTTATGGGCTTCAATAAAGACACTTCGATGAAAACAGATAAGGCATTGGCATCTTTCTTTGCCCCTGAGTTCAGAAACCGTTTGAGTGCGACGATAGAGTTTAATGCACTCTCGTTGGATGTGCTGGTGACCATTGTAGATAGAGAGTTAGACAAACTCAATCTCTTGCTTAAGCCTAAAAATGTGAAAGTGACCTTGAATAAAAAAGCGAAAGAGTATTTGGCAAAAGAGGGATATGATGAACGTTATGGTGCCAGACATATTGCTCGTGTCATAGATGCAAAGATCAAAGAAGCATTGACCGACGAGATACTTTTTGGGAAACTAAAAAAAGGCGGTTTAGTTAAAGTGACTTATAAAAATGAAACATTGATCTTTGATTTCGAAAGTTAAATTGTATTTTTACGTTGGGAGATAGACAGATGGATTCGACGTTTGAAGAAGATGACTATTATATCTCCCCTCTAGATAAATCTTCTTCAGACTTTCCTGACCCCCGTTTAGCATCTGATGAAGGTCTCTTGGCTTATGGAGGTGACCTCTCATCTGAGCGATTATTGTCAGGATACAAAAAAGGGATCTTCCCTTGGTACAGTGAAGGCGACATCATACTTTGGTGGTCTCCAAATCCACGCTTACTCCTCTACCCGGACAAGTTCAAAGTACGTAAATCTTTTAGAAGGGTCTTGCGTTCTGGTAAATTCACTGTGAGCTTTGATGCAAGGTTTTCAGATGTGATCAAGTATTGTGCTACCGTTCCAAGAGAAGGACAACGTAGTACTTGGATAGTCCATGATATGATCGAAGCCTATATACGTTTGCATGACGAGGGTTTTGCACACAGCGTAGAGGTCTACAAAGCAGGAGAATTGGTCGGTGGTCTCTATGGTATAGCGTTTGGAAAAGCTTTTTTTGGAGAGTCAATGTTCTCTTTGGTTCCTGATGCATCTAAAATTGCTTTTAAAGCACTAAGTGACGTTTTAGGCAGGAGAGGTTATGATTTTATAGATTGTCAGATGAAAACAGATCATATGATCGGTTTAGGAGCGGAAGTGGTTGAGAGGGATCTCTTTCTAGATGGACTCGAAGAGGCTATTAAAAAACCTACCGATATGGGTTCATGGCAACATTTTAAGTGGGAGTATAATGATGGTAAATAGAGATATAGGGTTCTCATTATGGTTGGATTTTGTAGAAAGAGATTTTCTTAAAAATGAATTTTCTGCATTGATTGAAAAAGGTGTTATTAATGGTGCTACTAGTAATCCGTCTATTTTTGCGTCTGCGATTACCACTTCTCCTGCGTATAAAGAACAGTTATCTTCTCTTTCAGGTAAAAGTCCAAAAGAGAAGTATGAAGCACTGGCTATAGAAGATATCCGTACTGCTGCACAAGCTTTGAGACCTTCATATGATGAGGGAAATGACGGGTATATCTCTATAGAAGTTGACCCTTTCCTCTCAAATGATACTGCTGCAACCGTAGCTGAGGGTAAAAGACTCTTTGCAGCCATCGGTGAACCTAATGTCATGGTCAAAGTTCCTGCAACAGAAGCTGGATATGATGCTATGACAGAACTCCTAAGTACAGGGATATCTGTCAATGCGACACTCATCTTTTCACCAAAACAGACACAACGATCTCTTAAAGCCATGAAAAAAGGGTTGGATTGTTTTGAAAAAGATGGTGGACTGAGAGCAGAAGCTGTGATCTCTGTTTTCGTAAGTCGTTTTGACAGAATGCTTGATGCCGATCTGGAACAAGAGGGTATAGATGTGGCTAAAACAGGTATTTACAATGCAGCAAAGATCTACAATATCATTGAATCGAACCATACACCTAGTGTCCGTACACTGTTTGCAAGTACAGGGGTAAAAGGTGACGACCTCGCAGCAGATTACTATATGAGAGAGCTGCTTGCACCTCACTCGGTCAATACCGCACCTCTTGCAACGATAGAGTCTTTTATTACAGAAAATATACCAGAACCGAAACTCCCTCTTGAAGAGAATGAGATCAACGGTTATTTTACAAAATTAGCCGATAATGGTTTTGATATGGATGCTGTGTATAGCCAACTCTTACATGAAGGGCTTGAAGCATTTGAAAAAGCATTTCAAGAGATGCTTGATACTTTAAAATAAATTATATACCAAAGGGTTCACATGGAAGAAACGCTCAAACTATATCTTAGAACAATGATCAGTAATAGTGGGAGTGACCTCCATCTTAAATCAGGTTCCCAGGTCAGAGTACGTATACACGGTGTATTAAAAGTATTGGGACAAGAGACTTTAACTGCAGAGATGATGGACAAACTGGCTCAAGAGATCACCACTGAAGAACAGTATAAACAGTTACAAAATGATAGAAACCTGGATTTTTCTTATGTCTTGGGAGATGAAAATAGATTTCGTGTGAATTTCTTCTTCCAAATGGATGGTTTGAGTGCTGTTTTCCGTATTATTCCAGTGAAGATCTTGTCCTTGGATGAACTTAATTTACCACCGGTGATCAAAACATTTACAGAGATACAAAGAGGACTTGTACTTGTCACAGGAGTAACAGGTTCTGGTAAATCTACGACCTTGGCAGCCATTCTTGATAAGATCAATAGAGAAACAAAAAAGCATATTATTACAGTTGAAGATCCTATAGAATTTGTACATAAAGACAGAGGCTGTCTGATCAATCAAAGGGCGATAGGACAAGACGCACACTCTTTTTCTGATGCACTGAGAGCAGCACTTAGGGAAGACCCGGATATTATACTTGTTGGGGAGATGAGGGACCTTGAGACGATCGATATTGCTCTTCACGCAGCCAATACGGGTCACCTTGTATTTTCAACGCTGCATACACTGGATGCAAAAGAGACGATAGACAGAATTGTCGGTATGTTCGGTAATGAAGAACAGAACCGTATTCGTATGTCTTTGGCCTCTGTACTTGAGGGTGTTATTTCCCAAAGACTTATTCCTACGAAACGTGGAGGAAGGGTTGCAGGGATCGAGATCCTTAAAAAAACAGCAAGAATTGAACAACTGATAGCTGAGAACAGAGATAATGAGATTCCGGATGCACTTTTTGAAGGTAAAGAGATCTATGGTACCCAGACCTTTGACCAGGCACTGCTTGATATTTTGAAAAGAGGCGAGATCACAGAAGAAGTTGCACTTGAATATGCTACAAACCCTGCAGATATGAAGCTTAAAATGCAAGGGGTTGGAAAAGGTGCGATCGTCGATGAATTCGCAGATGAAAAAGAAGTGGATGTCTTTGGTTTTAAAGAGGATGGAGAGAGTTAAGCTGTCGTGAATTACTTTATGACAGTAACAAAAGCAAGAATAATTTAATACAAACTGGGTATAATTCGCGTCTATTTTACTAAAATGAAGTAATTTATTGAGTAAAAAATTATACAATGAACAAAGGACAGATATGTTAGAAGGTATCGTTAGAGAGAGTATCGGTAAGCGTAATGCAAAGCAGCTTAAAAGAGATGGTTATCTAATCGCAAACATTTATGCACATGGTGTTGAAAATATCAACGCTGCATTTAAACGTGGTGAATTTGTAAGAACAGTAAGAAATAAAGAGGCACTTACATTCCCAGTTAAAGTTGGCGATAAAGAGATCAATGTATTTATCCAAGAGTATCAACTACACCCGGTAAACGGTGATGTAACTCATGTAGATTTGAGAATAGCAGTTCCAGGACAAGTAACAAACTTCCTTGTCCCGGTAGTAACTCACGGAACACCAATTGGACTTAAAAACAAAGGTGTACTTGTTATGTCTAAAAAAAGATTAAAAGTGAGAGGTGCTATTGAAGATATGCCTGCAAAATTTGATCTTAATGTAGAACCATTAGAGAGAGATGCATCAATTCTTGTAAGAGATATTGAAGTACCAGCAAACTGTAAAATGATGGACAGACCAGATGTTGCAATCTGTGGTGTGATCAAAGCTAAGTAATCAAAGCATGAAAGCACAGTCGTGATACTTTTCGTAGGTCTAGGTAACCCAGGATCACAATACGAAAATACACGACACAATATCGGCTTTAAAGTAATTGACAAACTTGTTAATGACTTTTCTGCCCGAGACATTTCCAAAACTTCTTTTCAAGGTAAGCTTTATCGCGCTGCCAATTCACTTTTTTTAAAACCTACCACATTTATGAATCTTTCGGGTAAATCTGTACAGCCTGTAAAAGATTTTTTTAAAGTAGAGCTTGAAGATATTATTGTCATCCATGATGACATTGATCTTCCTTTTGGTGCAGTACGTTTTAAAAGAGGTGGTGGTCATGGTGGTCATAATGGACTTCGATCACTAGATGAACACATTACAAAAGAGTATGTACGTGTAAGAGTGGGTGTGGGTAAACCAGAACGTAAGTCACAGGTCTCAGACTATGTATTGCATGATTTTTCCCAAGATGAAGTCCCTATGTTAGAGACACTCATAGCACATGTGGCCAAATCATGTGAACTGTTACGTACAGAAGAACTTGATGATGTCAAGTCAAAGTACAGTCTCAAATCGATAGAAGGATTGACAATATGAATCTGTCTTACCCTTCATTACACTTTAGATATTTAGCGAACCTGTATATAAAAAACCTCTTGTCGATTTTGTTCGGTCTATCTTTTGCTTTTGCTGCCATTGATTATTTTCAGCATGTAGAGCAACTGAATGTAGCGACAAACTATAAAATACTGTATATCTTTTACATGTGGCAAGAGGCGTTAGGACTGCTTTATCCTTTGGCTATTGTTTTTGCGCTAATCATGACGAAACTCTCATTGGTCAAAAATAATACAATGGGTGCACTGCATGCGTTTGGATATGATAAAAAAAGACTTTTTTTACCCATGTTCATAGTAGGTTCGATCACCTATGCTGTTTTTTTGATCTTACATACTACAGAGTTTTCCTATGCAAAGGACAAAGCATCATTTCTGCTTAAAAACGAACTAGGTGAGTATCAGGTAAATGACCTTTTTTTCAAATACAATGACACGTTCGTTTATATCAATAATCTTGATCCTATAGAAAAAAAGATAGAAGATATTACGATCTTCAAAGTTGAAGAATCTAAAGTACACTATACGATAAATGCACCTTATGCAACGTTTGATGGTGAAAAATGGACAGCACATGATGCCACACTGAAAACACACATTTATGAAGAGAACGAATTGAAAAGATATAGGGTAGAAAAGAAAGAACAGATAGAAACATTAGAAGGGTATAAGCCTAAGATCATAGAATCACTGTATGAAGGAAAGGCATTAAATATTATTGATGCCTATACGACATGGAAATTGTTACGTAAACAAAACCTAAGTTCTAATAAGATCAGATCATCATTGTACGACAAGATCATTGTACCACTTTTCTCTATAGCGTTATTGCTTATCATATTTTTTAAATTGCCTTTTCATGCTAGGATGATGAATATGGGTTTTGTGATAGCACTCTCTTTAGCTGCAACATTTGTGACCTGGGGTATATTATTTGGCTTGAGTCAAATGGGGGCAAATGGTATTTTACTTCCTGAATTGACGGCTATATTACCTATAATAGTTTTGTGGGTTTATGCCATTTACGTCTACATTACAGATGAAAGAAGCCTTGCGTAACACCCCTTCAGTACTCTAAATGTACCTTTTAATCAACTTTTAGATAAAATCACCTTAAAATAGATTCACAGAATTGTGCAAAGAGGATAGTATAAATGGATATTGATTATAAAGCATTGGCAAACAAATACGGTACGCCTTTGTACATTTATGATTTTGATTATATTGAAAATAGATACACGACATTAAAAGATGCTTTCTCGGGTAAAAAATCTATGATCAACTACGCTGTAAAAGCAAATTCTAACCTCTCTGTTATTGCTCACTTGGCCAAACTTGGTGCAGGTGCTGACTGTGTGAGTATAGGTGAAGTCAAACGTGCACTCACTGCAGGTGTAGATAAGTATAAGATCATTTTTTCCGGTGTAGGAAAGCGTGATGATGAGATACGTGAAGCACTCGAACAAGATATTTTACTCCTTAATCTAGAGAGTGAAGCAGAGATGAAGCGTGTAGAGATGGTGGCGAAAGAACTAGATAAAGAAGCACGTATCTCTATTCGTGTCAACCCAAACATTGACCCGCAAACTCACCCATATATTTCAACTGGGCTACATGAGAACAAGTTCGGTGTAGAGATCGATATGGCAAAACGTATGTATATTTATGCCAATAGATCAGAGTTCTTAAACCCTGTGGGTATCCACTTTCATATTGGTTCTCAGTTGACAAAGCTTTCCCCTATACGTGAAGCGTGCGGCATTGTAGCAGATCTTGTCCGATCACTTAAAGCCATTAAAATTGATATTAAATTCTTTGATGTGGGCGGTGGTATCGGTGTAGTGTATGATGATGAAGAAACCATTGCTCCTGAAGCATATACGCAGGCGATATTTGATGCAACCAAAGGACTTGATGTAACATTGCTTTGTGAACCGGGACGTTATATGGTAGCAAATGCAGGGGCATTTTTCACTAAGGTACTTTATGAGAAAGTGAATGATGGAAAACGTTTTGTTATTGTAGATGGTGCAATGAATGACCTTTTGCGTCCAAGCTTATACAATGCATATCATAAGATCAATACTGTGCTTAAAGAGGGTGAGACAACTGCTGCAGATGTGGTAGGTCCAGTGTGTGAAAGCGGTGACTTTTTTGGTAAAAATGTACCTCTTCCTCCATTGGAGCATAATGATCTTCTTGTTATACACTCTGCGGGTGCGTATGGATTTACCATGGCAAGTAACTACAATACACGTGCCAAGGCTGCAGAAGTAGCATTGGAAGGTGGAAAAGACAGGCTCATACGTAAGCGCGAAACGTATGAAGATCAGGTACGTTTAGAGCTTGAGTATCTAGAAAAGTAAAGCAAAAAAGGCAGGGTTGAAATATGACTTTAGATGAGCTAAGAGTAAAGATAGACAACATTGATAATGCATTGTTAAAACTCTACAATGAACGTATGGAGTTGGTACATCAGGTAGGTGAGGTCAAAAATACGACAGGTGCACCTATCTACCGTCCTGAACGTGAACAAGCTATTTTAAATCGTCTAAAAAGTCAAAATAAAGGAAAGCTTACAGATGCTGCGATAGATGCACTCTTTCTGGAATTGTTCGCCGTAGCTAGAAATCTTGAGCTTCCTGAAGCGGTAGCATATCTGGGTCCTGAAGCAAGTTTTACGCATCAAGCAGCGGAGAGTAAATTTGGTGCGATGAGTGCATACTTGTCCATGGGTTCCATACCGGGTATTTTCCGTGAAGTAGAAAAGGGCACAGCAAAATTTGGTGTGATCCCCATAGAAAACTCTTCCAACGGAATAGTAACGGATACCATTAATTGTCTGGATGAGTATGATCTTAAGATCATCGCGGAAGTCATGGTAGATGTCCATTTGGCTTTTGCTACAGTGAATGATGATATACAAAAGATCACAAAAGTTTACTCTAAAGATATCGCTTTTGGACAGTGTCGTAAGTTTTTAGAAGACTTGGGCTTGGATGAGGTAGAACATATCCCGGTAGAGTCGACGGCAAAAGCAGCAAAGATTGCACTTAAAGATGAGACAGCAGCAGCACTCTGTCCTGCGGTAGCAGCAAAGTTAAATAATTTACCTATACGCTTTAACAATGTAGAAGACAACAGTAACAATAAAACACGATTTTTTATCATCTCTGATTTTGAAAATGCACCTTCAGGGAATGATAAAACGTCGTTGCTTGTGAGACTTTTGGATAAACCGGGTGCACTGGTCGATTTCCTCAATAATTTCGAAGAGGCGAAAGTGAACTTGACAAAGATCAAGTCACATATTGTAGGCGGTGAGTCGATCTTTTTCATAGAGTTTAACGGACATAAGGACGATGCGCATATTAAACCTATTTTACAAAAGCATCAAGGTGAGATCAAAGTATTGGGTTCATATGTTAAAGAGATCGATGATATTTAAAAGAAGCAGTAAGTAAAAATGGAGAAAATGAAGAATGAGATTTAACAAAGTATTGCAGAACATTAAGACGTATGAAGCGGGTAAACCTATCGAGCTTGTGGTACGTGAATTTGGTATTGCTGCTGAAGATGTGGTAAAGCTTGCTTCAAATGAAAACCCTATAGGTACCAATCCAGCTATAGCTAAAGTGATAAGATCAAATGCAGACATTGCACATTTGTATCCTGATGACAGTATGTTTGAACTCAAAGAAGCATTGAGTCTTAAGTTTGGTGTAGAAGATGAGAACATCATCATCGGTGCAGGGTCTGACCAGGTGTTAGAGTTTATATCGCGTGCAGTATTGGATGCAGACTCTTCAGTATTGATGTCCGCTGTGACATTTGCCATGTATGAGATCTATGCTAAGCAAATGGGTGCGAAGATCATTCGTACGGCAAGTTATGAACATAAGTATGATGAGTTCATGGAAGCATATCATATGCATAGACCAAAGATCATTTACATTTGTACCCCGAATAATCCTACAGGGGATGCAACGAGTAAAGAAGAAGTATTGAAGATCATTAATGCTGTAGATAATGATACTCTGGTTGTTGTGGACGGTGCCTATATGGAATATGCTGCGGCAAAAGATGCGAAATATGCGATCACGCCAAATGACCTGTTGGGTTATGAAAATGCGATCTATCTGGGCACATTTTCCAAAGCACATGGTCTAGGTGGTATGCGAGTTGGATATGGTGTCGCACAGGATGCACTCATAAAAGAACTTTATAAAATGAGACCGCCGTTTAATATCACAACGCTCTCTTTATTCGCAGCGATAGAAGCATGTAAGGATAATCGTTTTGTGGAAGAGTCTATTGCACTTCACCAAGATCAGATCAAACGTTATGAAGCTTTTGCAGATGAGCAGGGATTTAAATATATAGAGAGTTATACGAATTTCATTACCTATCTTTTTGATGAGAATATGGATTCTACCAAGATAGCAGATGAGTTACTTAAACGTGGTGTCATTATCCGGAACCTTGCTTCTTATGGGATGAATGCGATACGTATCACCATAGGAACAGCAAAACAAAATGATGTTTTCTTTAAACATTTTTCAGAAGTGACAGCTTGAAAAAAGTTGAGATAGTAAAAGCAAATGAAGTAGAGGTGAATCCTTTTATTTTAGATGACTTTACCCAAAATAAAGCAGCGCACAGTATGATGAAAAAAGTGACGAAAAAAGAACTGAAACATTTAGCTGATGATCTAGGCTTGGCATACGATGATGCACAGATAGTTTTTACAAAAAAACTACTCAGTGCCTATTTACTGGGGAAATAAAAAGATGATAGATATAAATGCGTACTCTATAGAAGAACTCAATACTTTGGCTGAAGAGGTCAGACAGAAGATATTGGATACGGTCAGTCAAAATGGTGGACATTTGAGTTCTACTATGGGTGCAACAGATCTTATCGTAGCGATGCATAAGGTTTTTGATGTAGACAAAGACCCTTTTATCTTTGATGTGAGTCATCAGGCTTATGCACATAAGCTTTTGACAGACAGATGGGACACATTTGAAACTTTACGTCAGTTTGGAGGTATCTGCGGATACACTAAACCAAAAGAGTCCAAATATGATTATTATGTGGCAGGACACAGTTCTACGTCTATCTCACTGGCAGTGGGCGCAGCAAAAGCCATAGCACTGAAAGGTGAAGAGAGAGTACCGGTTGCACTTATCGGTGATGGAAGTATGAGTGCAGGGATGGTCTATGAAGCGATGAATGAACTGGGTGACAGAAAATACCCTGTCGTCATCATTTTAAATGACAATGAAATGAGTATCGCCAAACCTATAGGAGCGATCAGTAAACTACTTTCTCAAACGATGGCTGGGTCCTTTTATCAGAAGTTCAAAGGAAAAGTAGAAAAAGTGCTTGAGCATTTACCTGAAGGTGCAACGTATATGGCAAAAAGGTTTGAAGAGTCCTTTAAGCTTATCACCCCGGGTATTTTGTTTGAGGAGCTGGGGATTGAGTACATAGGTCCCGTAGACGGACATGATATTGAATCACTGATAGAGACGATGGAAGTAGCCAAAGCTCTAGGTAAACCTGTGATCATTCACGCACAAACTACCAAAGGAAAAGGTTATGAAATAGCTGAAGGGACTAAAGAACACTGGCATGGTGTAAGTGCTTTTGACCTTAAAACAGGTGAAGCTCCTAAAAAAGCAGGAGCTAAAGCAGCAACAGCCATTTTTTCTGATACCTTGGTAGCACTTGCAGATGAAGATGAGAAAGTGGTAGGGGTAACTGCTGCGATGCCAACTGGTACAGGGATGAGTGCAGTAATGGCAAAATACCCTGAACGTTTTTGGGACGTTGCCATCGCAGAACAACATGCTGTGACTTCTATGGGACCATTGGCAAAAGAAGGATTTAAACCCTTCTGTACGATCTATTCGACCTTCTTGCAGCGTGGTTTTGATCAGGTCATCCATGACATAGCACTGATGGATCTAGGTGTCGCTTTTGCATTGGACAGAGCAGGGATCGTAGGAGAAGATGGAGAAACGCATCAAGGTGCTTTTGATATCTCTTACCTGCGCAGTATACCAAATATGACACTGCTTGCACCCTATAATGAAACAACGATGCAACTGTGTATGGCATTTGCCAAAGAGTATGATCATCCTTGTGCTTTTAGATACCCTAGAGGGGCATTTTTGGCTCAAAATAAAGAGAGTCCAGCCTATGAGTTAGGGAAGTCTGTTTTACTCCAAGAGGGTGAAGAGATACTTTTTATCGGATATGGTAATGGTGTCGGACGTGCACAAAAAGTAGCGGAACTTATTGAGGTCAATCCTGCAGTGTTGGATCTGCGTTTTGTGAAGCCATTGGATGAAGAGATGCTTCTGACTTTAAGTGCCAAGTATAAAAAATGGTATGTTTTTTCGGATTCTGCAGCACTGGGCGGTGTAGGCTCAGCCATCTTAGAACTCTTAAGTAAAAAGAAGATAAACAATGTAGAATTAACCACATTTGAGTATGATGATGCCTTTATCACTCATGGTAATACAAAGCTTGTAGAAGAGTCTCTAGGGATCTTACCTGAGCAGTTGGCGAAGAGGATTGTGTAGAGGATTGTCTTCTACATGAGATCTGTATTTGATAAAGTATCTTTTGAGATATTTTTTCAAGTTCAGTGACAGTGAACAAAAATATTTAAGGAACTAAAAATGGCTAACGAATACATTTTTACAAGTGAATCGGTAACCGAGGGTCATCCAGATAAAATGGCTGATCAGATCTCAGATGCTATACTCGACTATATCATCGAAAGAGATCCACAGGCCAGAGTCGCTTGTGAGACGTTACTGAGTAATGGTTTTTGTGTTATTGCAGGAGAACTAAAAACAAGGACTTATGCACCGATGCAAGAGATTGCAAGAGAGGTTGTAAGAGAGATAGGATATACCGATGCAAGTTATGGTTTTGACTATAGATCTGCAGGTGTTCTTAACGGTGTGGGTGAGCAAAGCCCTGATATTAATCAAGGTGTTGATCAAGCTTCAGGCGAGATCGGTGCAGGTGACCAGGGATTGATGTTCGGGTATGCTTGTAATGAGACCAAAGAGCTTATGCCTCTGCCTATCTCACTTGCGCATAAGATCACATCAAAACTTGCAGAGGTACGTAAGAATGGAACTGTCCCGTTCTTGCGTCCAGATGGAAAAGCACAAGTTTCTGTGAAGTATGTAGATGGCAAACCGGTTGCTATAGACACGATCGTTGTCTCAACACAGCATCATCCGGAAGTGACACTTGAACAGGTACAAAAAGCAGTACTTGAAGAGGTTATTAAAGCAGTGATACCAGCGGAATTGATGTCTGATGACATTACGTATCATATCAATCCTACCGGACGTTTTGTCATTGGTGGACCTCAAGGGGATGCCGGACTTACAGGTAGAAAGATCATCGTTGATACCTATGGTGGTTCTTGTCCTCATGGAGGAGGAGCATTTTCGGGTAAAGATCCTACCAAAGTAGACCGTTCTGCTGCTTATGCCGCAAGATACGTAGCGAAGAACCTTGTAGCTGCAGGGGTGTGTGATAAAGCAACACTGCAAATAGCCTATGCGATCGGTGTAGCTAAACCAGTCTCTATTTATGTGGATACCCATGGTACAGAAACAGTGGATGAAGAGAAGATCACAGCTTGTGTAGAGTCACTTTTTGATCTGACCCCTAAAGGTATTATGGATGCATTAGATCTGCTTAAACCTATTTATCGCAAAACAGCAGCATATGGCCACTTCGGAAGAGAAGATGAGGGCTTTGGCTGGGAAAAAACAGATAGGGTTGATGACATAAAAGCGTATTTAAAACTCTAACATAATAGTCATTATCAATACGATAATTATGATATGTGGAAAAACGGAGGATTTGTGGACTTTTGCAAATTATCTAGAGAGTTTAAAGTTTTTTTTAAAAATCTTTAGATATAGTTTTTTATATTTAATAAAAAGGATTAAAAATGGCAGTAATTATTGGCGATACTTGTATCAACTGTGCAGCTTGTATTGACGAATGTCCAGTAGAAGCAATTGTAGATGAGGATGATAATCCAACGGGTGAGGAGTACTACTATGTATATCCTGACAAATGTGTTGAGTGTGTAGATCACTTCGACTCTCCAGCATGTGCTGAAGCATGTCCAACTGAAGGTTGTATTACTTGGGATATGCCATTCACAGCTGACCATAAAGATCACTTTAATGGTGGAAACTATATTGATGGTCTAAACTACGTTATGAATGACCCAGATGCTGAAATGCCAATGAGAGATGATATTTCTCTTGAAGATAGAGCAGCAAGAGCAAACGTAGTAGAAGACTAGTCTTCTAGTATGTTCATAAGACCACCTTTGGGTGGTCTTAGTGTAATCTCTCCCCGTATTAACTACCCCTTTAAAAATTTAATTTAAAATTAATCTTATTTTAGATAAAATTCCGCCCGAATACTCTCCACTAATTATAAATTGGAAGTAAATTATCGCTTAGGAATATAAGATGGAACAAACATTATCAATCATTAAACCAGATGCAGTAGCTAAAAACGTTGTAGGACAGATTCTTGCAAGATTTGAAGCAGCAGGACTTAGAATTGCAGCCACGAAAAAAACAAGACTTTCACGTGTAGATGCAGAAGCATTTTATGCGATTCATGCTGAAAGACCTTTCTTTAAAGACCTTGTAGATTTCATGATCTCTGGACCTGTTGTTGTAACAGTACTTGAAGGTGAGAATGCAATGGCTAAAAACAGAGACCTTATGGGTGCTACAAACCCTGCAGAAGCAGAAGCTGGAACGATCAGAGCAGATTTCGCAGACAGCATCGATGCAAATGCAGTACACGGAAGTGACTCTGTTGAAAATGCGAACATTGAAATCAACTTCTTTTTTGCACAGAGAGAGATCTACTAATACAGTTTAAGGGATATCCTTATGAAAATTGTATTTGACAAGATAGGTTCCACAGCGAAGCCCATTGAACTTAGTTCAGAGGGTGTACTGCTTGAGGGAACTTTAAAGAAGAGTGGTTATCATCAAGTCACTTTAGATGCACATATGAAGGGTTGCATTGAGTTGTCCTGTGATAGATGTGGAGACACATTTAATTATGACTTAGACAATAAATTGCAGCTCAGACTGAGCGATATAGTATCTGAAGATAAAGATGATTTAGATATAATTGAGTTTTTAGATGGCGAAATTGATCTTTCGTACATACTACAAAGCGAGATGAATACATTTAAAAATGCTTATAACTATTGTGATAAATGTGACAATAATGATGAAGATTTTGAAGTAGAATATTAAATAAAATTGTAATAAAGGACATAAAATGGCAGTACCTAAAAGACGTGTGAGTCACACAAGAGCAGCGAAAAGAAGAACACATTACAAATTGACATTACCAATGCCAGTTAAAGATGCAGATGGAACATGGAGAATGCCTCACCACATGAACATGACTACCGGTGAGTACAAAACAACTAAAGCGTAATCTTGATGATTAAGATTGCGATTGACGCTATGGGCGGGGACTTCGGTCCTGAGCCTATCATAGACGGTGTGGTACAAGCACTGGAAGCTGAAAAATTTCTCCCTATATTAGTAGGTAATGCAGAAGAGATACGCTCTTTCCTCCCCCCATATTATGCAGATAAAGTTGAAATTGTTGAAGCTTCGGATGTAATATCCATGAGTGACCAGGCAACTGATGCACTAAAGCGTAAAGATTCTTCCATTTTTAAAGCAGTTGAACTTGTACGAGATAAAGAAGCATCTGCAGTAGTTTCAGCAGGACACAGTGGTGCCACAATGACACTTGCAACCCTCAGAATAGGACGTCTACCGCATATCTCTAAACCCGCACTTGCTACATTGATGCCGAGTGTGACAGATACTAAGACTTTAGTACTTGATGTTGGAGCCGTAACAGACTGTACCCCTCAAAACCTTTATGAGTTTGGCGCAATGGGTGAATCCTATGCTCAACAGGTTTTGGGTATAGCTTCTCCCAAAATAGGACTTTTATCCAATGGCTCTGAAGATTCCAAGGGAAATACTTTGACCAAGGCAGCCTTCAAACTCCTTAAAGACTTAGATGGTTTTGTGGGTAATGTTGAAGGTAGAGATATCTTTAACGGTAAAGTAAATGTGGTAGTCTGTGACGGATTTACAGGGAATATTTTACTCAAAACCAGTGAAGGTGTGGTATCAACGATCTTCACTATGATGAGAGCACATATTCGTAAATCTTTGCCGGCAAAGATCGGGGCACTGATGATGAAAAGAAAAGTGTTTGGCAATATGAAAAAACAGGTTGATTATGCAGAATACGGTGGAGCACCGCTTTTGGGTATCAATGGCTGTGCGATTGTTAGTCACGGAAGCTCTAATGCAAAAGCGATCAAAAATGCTATTTTCCAAGCGATCAGATATACGGAATCAGATGTAAACAGTACGATAGAAGACCTACTTTCAAACGATAAATAAGCCTTCTAACTTCTGTCCCTGTGCTAACAGGGACACACTTTAAATAATCAACACACTTCTCTCTAAATTTTAGAATCCTTCTGGAAAATTATGGTAAAATAAGGCATATAATTTATGGCTTAAGGATAACTATGTCACAAACAAAACCAGTATATGCTTCATTTAGATCTATAGGTGCATATGTACCTGAAAAGATTTTATCCAATGCAGATCTTGAAAAGATGGTCGATACGACAGATGAATGGATCGTGAAGCGTACGGGCATCAGCGAACGTCGTATAGCTGCTGCTGATGAGTATACAAGTGATATGGCTGCCAAAGCATGTGAACTTGCGATAGAACGTTCTGGTGTACCAAAAGAGGAGATCGACCTCATTGTATGTGCTACAGTGACTCCAGATTATTTTAACATGCCTTCAACAGCTTGTATTATTTCAGACAAGATCGGTATCAGAGATGTTCAGGCATTTGATATCTCTGCAGCATGTAGTGGATTTGTCTATTTGCTTTCGGTAGCTAAAGCATTTATAGAGTCTGGAATGAAGAAAAATGTACTCATCGTTGGGGCAGAAAAGTTTTCTTCTATTGTTGATTATACAGATAGAGGTACCTGTATTTTGTTTGGTGATGGTGCAGGGGCAGCGATGATCTCTGCTACTTCCAAGAAAGAAGAAGCATTTGTTGATCTGCATGCAAGTGCAGATGGGTCTTATGCAGACTTTTTGGTGACACCTGCGCCTGGTGCTATCCACCCTGCAAGTCAGCAAGTGATTGATACGGGGCTCAATTTTGTGCAAATGAAAGGAAATGAAACCTTTAAACTGGCAGTAAAAACCTTGACAAAAGATGTCAAAGAGATACTTGCTAAAAATGAGATAGAGTCTGATAGCATACCACATTTTATCCCTCATCAGGCAAATTACCGTATTATCAAAGCGGTAGGGGATGCGTTGAAGATGAAAGAAGAACAAGTGGTACTTACTGTGGGTAAATATGGAAATACTTCAGCCGCTTCTATCCCTATGGCGATCAATGATATTTGGGAATCTGGAAGATTGCAAACAGGTGAGTTGATGTTACTAGATACATTTGGTGGTGGATTGACTTGGGCTTCTGCATTACTTCCTTTTTCAGGTAAAGCGGTTAATTCATAATTTTAGTTCATTGCCTCTTTCATTTATTGAGGTAGTGTTTCTCTCTTCATTTTTTTAGAAAAAATGTACGCCCATAGGCAGTGCCCCTGGGGTACAAAAAATCGTCGTGACTCTCGAATCGCTTTGCTTACAAGGGCATTCGTCACGACATTATCTATAAAAGGTATAGTGTGAAAATTGCATTTATAGGTGATATTGTTGGTAAACCTGGCCGTTTGATGCTAAAGCGACATCTCAAAAGACTACAACAAGAACACTTTATAGACTTTACTATAGCCAATTATGAAAATGCTTCTCATGGTTTTGGTCTTACAGAGAAAAACTGCATTGAACTTCTTGGATATGGTATCGATCTGATGACAGGGGGCAATCACTCTTTTGATAAAAAAGAGATACTTTCTATGTTTGAGATATATCCGATAATTCGTCCTATTAATTATCCAAAAGAGACAGCAGGAGAGGGTTTATATAGAACTACACTTTTGGGTCATGAAATGGCCATTATTAATCTCATGGGGCACTACACTATGCCGATGGTTGATAATCCTTTTACTATGATAGTAGAAGAGGTGAAAAAACTTAAAGCTCAAAATATTAAACATATCATTATAGATATACATGCAGAAGCAACTTCTGAAAAGAATGCTTTACGTCAAATGCTTAAAGAAGATGTCTCTGCTATTATAGGTACGCACACGCATGTTGCGACAGATGATCTTCAAGTTGTAAATGGATGTTGTTATGTATCAGATGTTGGACTTACTGGGTGCAGAGATGGTGTAATAGGTATGGATGATACAATCCCAATGAAACGTTTTTTAACCTCACTGAGTGGACACTATGATATAAAGGAAGACTGTAAAACACTTTTGCAGATGATCGTCTTTGAACTGAATGACGACGGGCGTTGTGTGGGTGCTGAGAAGATCAAGATCTATGATGATAAACCTAAGATCGTGACTCAGGCATGGATGGATACCTAGGGTACAAAACGTTTCTTTTTAGGTATTACGTTTAATTCTTACCTTCTTTGGATCAAAGAGTGCGATGGCTTCTTTGATCATAGGCTCTTCGAGTAATGTAGAAGGGTCTTTCTCTTTTGCCGCCTCTGTTTCTCCTGCTTCTGGAGCAATACATGAACTTTTCATTTCAATATCTTCTATCATAGAGGCAGAGTCTGCATCTTCATGTACAGGAGGTTCTTTCTCTGCCGGTGCTTCTTTTTCTACGCTTGGTGTATCAACTTTTTTTTTAGGTTTATTGACAATTTTGGTCTCAAAACCAAAAATGTCTTTGACGAACATATTGATAAGTCCCCAATGGGTAATAAGCATTTTCTTGTCTTCCCCGTCTGCCATAGAACCCCATGTAAGTTTGTTATCGGCAAAGTCTTCAAAAGAGATATTGCGTTCAAAACAAGCACCCAGGTCATAGTCTCTATCGTAAAGTTTCTTGACGAGTGTATCAAATGTTTTTTGATGAGGATTTCCTGCTGGCGCAGAAGGTTCTGTAACCACTGGCTCTGCAGTTGGTTTTGCCTCAACTGGAGTCTCTTCTTCTTGCATAGGAGGTGTAGGTTCACTTTTGATCATTGCTTCTTCTGTAACTGCAGGAGAAGCTTCAGGTGTTGCTTCTTCTACTTCACTCTCTTCTTTAGGGGGAGTGACAGGAAGTGTAGCAACGATCTCTTCTTCGGTGATAGTGATGATACCTGGTGGGACAGAGAGGTCTGGTGAAGGAGTGGTGACCATGATCTCAGAAACTTCAACACCTTTGAGCTCTTGTTCGAGACCACGTATCATAGTATCTATATCTTTTATCTCTAAAGACTCCATCATTTTAAAGAGGGCAAGGGAGAGTACAAACTCACTGTCACTTCCCAAAGAGAGTAAGTTTTTAGATTCTGCGATCACCCTAAAGAAACGTTCTATGATCATAGGACTGAAATTGCCTTTACCATTAAGAAGCAGTTCTTTAAGATAGAGTGTGAGTTCATCAAGTATCATTTCTGCTTCATAGTCTGTTGCCATTTTGATAAAGTCTAATACTTTTGTTGTCTCTTTGGCCATGATGTCAGAGAGCAATGCCTCCAAATGGCTAGGTTCAATGATACCAAGCATTCCAGTTACTGTGTTCAGATCGACAAAGTTTTTAGAGTAGACGATGGCTTGGTCCATCAAGGTGAGAGAATCTCTCAAACTTCCTGCACCGGAGCGTGCAATGATATCCAAGGCTTCTCTTTCATACTCAACATTTTCAAGATCTAAGATGTGTTCCAAGTGTTTGAGTACAAGGTTTTGAGGGATCTTCTTAAATCTAAAATGCTGTGTACGTGAAAGGATGGTTGCAGGCAGTTTTAACGGGTCTGTTGTCGCCAGGATGAACTTTACAAAATCAGGTGGCTCTTCAAGGGTTTTGAGGAGGGCGTTAAAAGCCTGATTTGTCAGCATATGTACTTCATCGATGATAAAGATCTTATAGCGTGCAGAACTTGGTTTATATTTGGTGTGTTCTATGAGGTCTTTGATATCATCGATACCACGGTTGGAAGCAGCATCCATCTCGATGATATCCATATGGCTGCTTTCGCTTGCCATGAGACAATGTGCACAGGTACCGCAAGGATGAGAAGTAGCACCTGTTTCACAGAGTAGCGCTTTAGCAAAGATACGTGCGGTAGAGGTTTTTCCACTTCCTCGAAGCCCTGAAAAGAGGTAAGCGTGAGAGAGTCTGTTACCTTCAAGTGCAAGTGAGAGAGTTTGTGAAACAGATTCTTGTCCTATAAGGTCATCAAAGGTGGCAGGACGGTATTTTCTTGCGAGGGCTAAAGACAAACAAACTCCTTGATTTTATTGTTACTATTGTAGTTAAATTTTACTTTTGATTGGTATAATCGAAGTAAATAAAAATAGAATCTTCAGGGGAATGATGTGAAATGGAAAGGTGGAAGAAAAAGCTCTAATGTAGATGACAGAAGGGCATCGTCCGGGGGTAGAGGAAGAGGTATGCCATCTATGCAAACCATGATGATCCTATGGCCCTTGATCAAACCGTTATTCAAAACGAAATTGGGTTGGGCGATCATAGCTGTGGGCGTCGTAGCCTATATGAGCGGATTCAACCCACTTTCTCTTATTGGTGTAGGCGGTTCCTCTTCTGCTCCTGTCAATCAAGCTCAGGATGATCAGAATGCAGCTTTTATCTCTACAGTACTGGCAAGTACTGAAGATGTCTGGAAAAAAGAGTTACGTGGGTATAGAGAACCCATTATGGTACTCTATCGTGGTGGTACACAGAGCGGATGTGGTTTTGCCAATTCTGCTGTAGGTCCTTTTTACTGTCCTGCAGATCAAAAAGTCTATCTTGATCTAAGTTTTTTTGATGAACTTTCACAAAAACATGATGCACCTGGTGACTTTGCTCAGGCTTATGTACTTGCCCATGAGATAGGACACCACATTCAGAACCTGCAAGGCACACTTTCCAAGGTGCAAGAGGCAAAGCAACAATGGGGAAATAGCAAAAAATCCAATGCACTACAGGTACGAGTAGAGCTGCAAGCAGATTGTTATGCTGGAGCGTGGGCATACCATGCACATAAACGTTTTAATATCTTGGAAGAGGGAGATGTGGAAGAGGCACTTAGAGCAGCCAGTGCCATCGGTGATGATACCCTACAGAGAAAATCTACCGGTACGATAAGACCGGATGCCTTTACACATGGTAGTTCGAAACAACGTGTAGAGTGGTTTAGACGAGGGCTTCGTACGGGTGATGTGAGAGAGTGTAATACTTTTAAATAATCTCCTTCATTGTGCTTAACTCACAAAATAAGGGATGTACTGTTTATCAATTCATCTCTAACCACACATTAGATATAATCCTTTCCATAATAAAACATAGAATAATTCTCACCAAAGGTGAAACTTTAGTGTGATGAATTCTATATGGACTTAGTTCATGTAGAAGAAGAAGGATAATAAAAGTATGAGTTACAATCCAAGTGAGATTGAAGCCAAATGGCAAGATAAATGGGATGCAGAGCAGGCGTTTGAGCCGGATGATGCCTTAACAAGAAAGAAAAAATATATTTTAAGTATGTTCCCATTTCCAAGTGGACGTTTACATATGGGACATGTGCGTAATTATGCCATAGGTGATGCGTTTGCACGCTACTACAGAAAACAAGATTTCAATGTGCTTCATCCTATCGGCTGGGATGCTTTTGGTATGCCTGCTGAGAATGCTGCGATTAAACATGGACGTCATCCTAAAGATTGGACCTATTCGAACATTGATTATATGAGAAAAGAGCTCAATACACTTGGACTTTCATTTTCTAAAACACGTGAATTTGCTACCTGTGATGAACTCTATACCAAGTGGGAACAAGAGTTTATCATTAAGATGTTTGAAGAGAAATTGCTTTACCGTGAGTCTACTACGGTGAACTGGTGTGAGGATTGTCATACTGTTTTGGCCAATGAGCAGGTTGAAGAAGGGTGTTGTTGGCGTTGTGACAATCCTGTAGAGCTTAAAGAGATGCCAGGATATTACCTGGACATCATCAAGTATGCGGATGATCTTCTTGGTGACCTAAAACAGCTTGAGGGTAAATGGCCAAATCAAGTACTTACCATGCAGGAGAATTGGATAGGAAAATCTCAGGGGCTTGAGTTTGAATTTGAACTAAGTGAAGCGAGTAAAGCTAAACTAGGTGGAAAGTTTGATAAATATGCAGTGTTCACGACACGCCCAGACACCATTTATGGAGTGACATACTCTGCACTTGCTGCTGAGCATCCTATTACAAAATATTTGATAGACAATGATCTGCTCACTGCAGATGTGGTTGAAAAAATTACAACTATCAAAAATATGACAGAAATAGAACGTGCAAAAGAGGGTAAAGAGGGGTATGATCTAGGGATTACGGTCATCCATCCTCTTACCAATGAAGAGATACCGGTATGGACAGCGAACTTTGTACTGGCTTCTTACGGTGGAGGTGCGGTGATGGCTGTACCTGCACATGATGAGAGAGACTTTGAGTTTGCGAGTAAGTATGATCTGCCTATCAAAAGAGTGATCAGTGGTGGAGAGGAACTTCCTTACACACTTGAGGGAGAGCTTGTTGATTCTGCAGCGTTTACAGGCTTGGGTAACTACGAAGCCAAGGCTAAGATCATCGGTATGTTCGAAGAGACAGGGTTTGGTAAGGGTACGACAAACTTCAAACTGAGAAATTGGGGTGTGAGCCGTCAGCGTTACTGGGGTGCGCCTATACCATTCGTACACTGTAAAAGTTGTGGACTTGTAGCTGAAAAGATAGAAAATCTTCCTATTGCGCTGCCTGAAGATGTAGAGATCACAGGTGAGGGTAATCCTCTTGAGAACCACCCTACATGGAAGCACTGCAGTTGTCCTAAGTGTGGTGAAGAGGCTATTCGTGAGACAGATACCCTGGATACTTTTGTACAGTCAAGCTGGTACCAGTTCCGTTATGCGACCAATCCTAAAAAATGGAATGAAGTCGGTATAGACAAAGAAGAAGCCAATTACTGGTTAGGCGTAGATCAGTATATCGGTGGAATTGAGCATGCGATCTTACACTTGTTGTATGCGCGTTTCTTTACGAAAGTACTTCGTGATCTTGGTTATCATGATATCGATGAACCATTTGAGAATCTGTTAACACAGGGTATGGTACTGATGGATGGTGCCAAGATGAGTAAGTCTAAAGGAAATACTGTCGACCCTGATGCACTGGTAGAGAAGTATGGCGCAGATACTGCTAGACTCTTTACCCTTTTTGCTGCGCCGCCGGCCAAAGAACTTGAATGGAATGATTCAGCCGTAGAGGGTGCATTTAGGTTCATCAAAAAACTCTATGACAGAAAAGAGAAAGTAACGCAAAATATGTTACCTGAGATCGATCAGGAGAGCTTGAGTAAAGAGTCCAAACTCGCACGTGTAAAAATCTATGAAGCATTACAAAAATCATCTGATGTGTATGAGAAGACTTTTGCCTTCAATACACTGATCGCATCCTGTATGGAAGCACTGAATGCCTTAGATAAACAGGATGATGGAGCTGTATGGACAGAAGGGATGTACATTATGC
>NZ_JBATIY010000009.1:0-11343 GCF_049668085.1 Sulfurovum sp.
CATCACACCTGATCTCATAGAAGACAAAGGGCTGTATGATGAAACTGATTTTGCTTTAAAAGTACTGGAATTAAATCAAAAAGAGAACTACCTCATCGCACACAATATCTCTTTTGACCTGGCTATGTTAGAAAAGGAAGGTTTTCAAAATAACTATACCCTTATAGATACACTGCGTTGTGCCAAACACCTACTTCCTGACAGCCCTAGTCATAGACTTCAGTACCTTCGCTATGCACTTGAACTCTACCAGATAGAACAAACAGAAGCAGATAAACTTGGTATCACGATCAAGGCGCATGATGCTATTGGTGATGTACTTGTTATGAAACTGCTTCTTTCTAAGTTAGTACGTCTTACACAAGAGAATTATGCCGGTGTAAACCCTATGCAAAAGCTGGCTGAACTTACACAAACCCCAGTGATGATGAAAACCTTTAAATTTGGTAAATACAAAGACAGAGAGATTGCTGAGATCGTCAATGCAGATAGAGGCTATATAAAGTGGATGAGAGATAATCTTGATCTAGATGAAGATATGATGTTTACTTTGGATTATTATTTGGCTTAAGTGTGAGATAGTGTGGAACTTTCATTCTTTCTATACTCACACTTTAGCAAATCTATCTAATACCACTACTCTGTTTCTGCCGGATTTTTTAGCCTGATAAAGTGCTTCATCCGCTTTTCGTGTAACGGTCTCTATACTTGCATCATTTTGGTTATATTGAGCAATACCGAAACTGGCAGTAAGAGAAAGTATAAGGTTGTTTTTATCTACTACCTTCTGATCTTCAATTTGTTTTCTAATCCGTTCAGCCAGTAATGAAGCTTGTTCTCTGTTCGTTTCAGGCAATAAAAGCAAGAATTCATCACCTCCAATTCTAAAAGCATAATCATACTCTCTGATAACACTTTCCACGATCTGTGCTACATTCTTTAATACTATATCACCGGTATCATGCCCATAGGTATCATTGATTCTTTTGAAGTGATCAATATCAAACATGACAACAGACAGTATTCTGTGATTCCGTACCAGTCGCTGATATTCCATGTTACAGATCTCATTATAAGCCCTACGGTTAAAGAGACCTGTGACCATATCGGTTTTGGCTTCCTTCTCTGCTATGCGCTTTTCTTCCTGTGTTATTTTCATGCGGTCAGCAAGTGCAAGTGATAAAAGTACTACATCAATGAACATTCCAAAATCATTTGCCTTATAGGTCATGTAACTATAAGGGATAAAAGACATAACTGTTAAAGCAGTAATAACAGCACCTATCAGACCACTGGCAGCACCAAGAAGAAAGAATCTGGCTGAACGGTTACCCGTTAACCAGGAAAATAAAGCCATACCGAATATATAAATACTCACAAGCATTACCAGTATAATAGAGAGCATCACATGCATGTGATATCCACCCACCATTGCTGACAACAAAGCTATACCAATAATTAAAAATATCATATATTTTGTTATCTTATAAAGTGTCTGATGATATTTTTCAAGATTTAGAAATGAATTGGCAAAAAGGAGTCCCGTTAGCATGAATAAAAAGATAGACGTCGATTGTGCCCAGTTCTGTACTGTCGGATGATCCGAAAACAGATACATAAAAGTATATCCGTTATAAGATGCATTCGCTGCTAAAAAAGTGCAAAGATACAATACATACAAAGCGTAGTATTTTTCTTTGATCCCAAAGAAGAGAAAAAGATTGTAAAACAGCATGGCAATGATCCCACCATAGATTAAACCGGTGTATGTTGATGTGGAAACTTGTTCTTTTAAAAATGCTGACTTATCCATCACCGAAACAGAAACGATAAAAGGATCACGTGTTTTAACCTGCACATAAACAGTGGAAACACCCGGTTCAAACTCATGCTTAAAATTGATCAAATAGTGATCTATCGCTCTTTTAGAATACGGATAGATATTTCCACCCTCATAACTTTCTAATTCACCCTGTGCGGATAACACAAAAATATTAACCGAATCAAGCCATGCCGGTTCAAATACAATGAGTCTTGATAAAGGACTATTTTCTTTATTTTCTACTTTAAACTGATACCAAAATGCCGAAAGAGTAAAGGGATGGCTCGCAACATCTTTATCCAAAGGTTTAAAATCAGCAGGAGAAAGAGCACGTATATCCGAAAATGCCATTTCGGCAGTCTTATCTTCATATTCAAGTAACGATTGACCGATCACATGATTTGGTACAGATAGATCTATTGCATTCATATACGTATTTGCATAGAGGAATGAAATACAGGATAACAGTAATAAAATGATTGTTTTTTGCATCTGATCCCCTACTTTTCATACAATAGTCCATTGTTCTACACATTCAAATTTTTATTATCATAGCATAAGATGAAGTAAATCTTCTAAAACTTTTTGGATAATAATACCTTATGTGTAACCACTATTGCTTCTTTGGGTAATTTGACATACACTTTACCATACTGAATCATTAAAGGATTAAGTAAAATACCCTATAATATCATCTATTATTTCATCCATAAATTGGAGGCATATATATGCTAAGATTTGCTCCTTCACCTACAGGTGATATGCACATAGGAAACCTTCGTGTTGCCATACTTAACTACCTTATCGCACAACAACGAGAAGAGAGTTTCATCGTCCGTATAGAAGATACGGATAAAGCGCATAACATCGAGGGTAAAGACACAGAGATCATGCAGATTTTAGAAAAGTTTGCATTGCTACATGAAAGTGTCTTTCACCAAAGTGAACACCTGCATATGCATCAGACACTTGCGATACGTCTACTTGAAGAAGGCAAGGCTTTTGTTTGTACCTGTAGCGATGAAGAAATTAAAGCAGACAGAGAAGCATCAAAAGCACAAAAAATAGCGTACCGTTATAGTGGACAATGTTTTGATGTAAACAAAGAAGAGCATGCAAACCTGAAAGAGCGTGGCATACCTTTTGTTGTCCGCATTAAAAAACCTACAGAACCCATCATAAATCATGACCTGATAAAAGGTGATAGTACTACTGCGCCAAATGAAGTAGACAGTTTTGTTATCCTTCGTGCGGATGGCACACCTACCTATGACTTTTCCTGTGCATGTGATGACATGCTCAGTGGTGTGGATTTTATCGTACGTGGTGAAGACCAGCTATCTAGCACACCAAGACAAAAACATATCAAAACACTTTTAGGATATGAAACAGAAACAACCTATGCACACTTACCTATCATCCTCAATACAGAGGGTATAAAGATGGATAAACGTGATGATGCGGGTTCAGTAAAATGGATGTTTGAAAAAGGGTTTATTCCTGATGCTATCATCAATTATCTTTTACTTCTGGGTTATTCAAAAGCACCTAAAGAGATATTTACACTGCCTGAAGCCATAGAGTGGTTCAAGATAGAGAATATCTCAAAATCTGCAGCCGAGTTTGATATCGATAAGCTCCGTTTTATCAATAGAGAACATCTCAAACTCATTGATGACAAACGTCTCTCTACACTCTTTGGATTTGCAGATGAGGACATTGGTAAACTTGCCAAACTCTACCTTGAAGAGGCAAGTACGCTCAAAGAGCTTGAATCAAAGATCAAATCTATCTTTTCACCTAAAGATTTTGAAGGTGAATGGAGTGATCAGATGAGGACGATGGAAGATATCATCCTAAATGCTCCAATGATAGATGATTTTAACGAATTCAAAGCACACATTATAAAAGAGAGTGGACTTAAAGGAGATCACCTGTTAAAACCCTTAAGATTGCTTCTCACAGGTGCAGAACATGGACCTGAACTCTCTGAGATATATCCACTCATCAAACCATACTTATTGGAGGTAGCATCATGAATGCACTTATATACGCTATTGTACAAACATTACATACAGTCATGAATCTTTATATCTGGATAGTGATCATCGCAGCATTATTGAGTTTTGTTCGACCTGATCCTTATAACCCTGTTGTACAGATACTTCATCGTTTAACTGAGCCTGTGATGGACTTTATCAGACGCAAGATGCCGTTTGTAGTACTATCAGGTATAGATCTCTCACCGTTAGTGGTGATCTTAGGTCTTCAGCTGGTTGATAATTTTATGATGCGTGCTGTACTGGGATAATAGATGAAAGTAAAGTTTCTTTTTCTTTCATCACTGTTTGTATTCTTATTTGCTACATCCACTCTGCATGCAAAAAAGTTCACCTATCAACAGATACATGAGATGCCAAGGAGTATAGAAAAAGATTACTATATCTGGCGTTTTCTTTCACAAAACACTACTACAGCTTCAGAGGCCAAAAAGATCATCTACGAAGCAAGCAGACTTAATAGCAAACTCCGTACAGTATATAAACATAGAACAGGGACAGCATTGAATATTGAACTCCCAAAATTAAAAGTACGTGGAGACGAAAACAAGAACTGGCGAAGAAGAAGTAAAGCGCATAAAAGTTTTAAGCATGGCCTTGCTTTAATGCAGCAAAGAAAACCTAGACAGGCATCAGTTTACTTCCAAGATGCTCGCGAGAACTATGTGAAACAATATGATAAGGATAAATCACTTTTCTGGCTATATTTAAGCACAAAAGATGATAACTATATCAAACAGTTACGTGAAAGTTGCCATGTCAACATTTATACTTTGATGGCAGCAGACACTATAAATGCAAAATATCCAAAAACCATTACTAAATCCATTTGGAAAGACAGTATATGGGGTTTTGATATCGAAGATCCTATCGATTGGGCAAAAGTAAAACACAAAATGTATTCTGGCGTTGACCTTGACGATCTTGCAGATGACCACAAGTCACAAGAGACTATCGGTATCTATACCTATCTCAAAGCAAAAGCCTGTAACTATACAGAGTCTTACTTCCCTATGCCCTACCGTAAAGCTATGAAGCATATGACACCGGAGCGCCAGGCACTTATTTATGCCATAGCTAGACAAGAGAGTCGCTTTGTACCTGCTTCTGTCTCACGTTCTTTTGCACTGGGCATGATGCAGTTCATGCCATTCCTTGTCAAACATGTGGCCAAAGAGAAAGGGGAAAAAATAGATCTGGATGATATGTTCAACCCCTATAAAGCCATAGACTATGCGGACTTTCACCTTGACTACCTCACCAAATACCTTTACCATCCACTTTTCATAGCCTATGCCTACAATGCTGGTATAGGTTTCACGAGAAGACATATTACCAAGAGAAAAAACTTTCGAAGAGGTCCTTATGAACCTTATATGAGCATGGAAAAAATGGAAAATCATGAAGCAAGAGAATATGGAAAGAAAGTACTGGCAAATTATGTCATTTATCTGAATAAATTGGGGGTCACTACACGTATATTCCCACTTTTGAAAACACTTGCCACACCTTCTGAAACAGATAAATTTAGAAAGTGATCATAAAAAGACTTTGGCTTAAAAAACTTCTTTATTCAAAACATACTTCGCTACTTTAGCGAAGTGTAAAATACCTTTTCCGTACAACTCACTTTCAAAAACAAGTGTGATCTTTTTACTTGGTTCATGAGGAAAGGTCACAAGATAATAGCTAGCCCAATCTGTTACGAAAGAGAGGTCTTTTAACCGTTCATCGTTAAGTTGAAGGGTTTCTATCTCTTTTGGAACTTGTCCATTGAGCGTTAACTTGTACTCACTGCTATTTAAATTTCCATAAGACTCATTATTCACATGCAGCCCTACAATAAACACTTCATCCCTGGTATCATTTTTTTCAAAGTTCTGAGTATAAAGATAGGTCGCAGTCAACATCACTTTTGTCTCATGATCTTGATAGAGTTGTGTCTTTTCTGTTTTTTGTAACAACTTATGATAATTGATCTTTTCATTGTAGGCTTGCATCAAATCTTCCTGTTTTTTTGATGTACAACCCACAAGAAGAACAATGGCAATGAGTAATATACTTAATTTGACCATATGTCCTCCATGTAATTAATACGGATTTTAACATATATTCAATAAAGATTTATGTATAATTCCTTCAATCATAATTCAAGGGATTAGTGCCGTGAGTAAAAGAGTTGCTGTAGCATTTACCGGTCCGTCAAACAGTGGGAAAACCACCCTAGTGGAAAAAGTGGCCCAAATATTGATAAAAGAACGTAAAGTTGCTATTATAAAGAATGACCCTAAAGACAAAGCGCAGTTTGATGTAGAAGGTAAAGACAGCCATAAATTCTCACAAACAGGAGCAGAAGTGGTTATTACTTCTCCTACACGTACTACCTATTTCTCACAAAGGGAAAAAACTTTAGATGATATCGTAGCAATGATAAGTGATTTTGACATCTTGCTTGTTGAAGGACTTAAAACACTTCCATTGCCACGAATCGCTGTATTTAGAAAGGTCATTGATGAAAGTTATTTTTCTTGCAGTGAAGCTATAGCTATTGATGACACTATAGATATCACAACATATACGATACCAGAAGGTATAGATATACTCGATCTCAATAACACTACTCAGATCATTGAGTGGATGAATGCACATGCAAAACAACTATAAGTAAAAGAGGATAAAAGATGCAAACCATATTTGACACTATCAAAACAGTTGCAATTAAAATAGATCATGCGATCAAAACTGAAGATCTTGGCTACAGTGACAGTGAAAATTCGTCAGGTGAAGACCAACTCAAACTGGATGTAAAAAGTGATTACATCATCGAACAAGCTTTTAAAAATGTTTCCATCGTAAAATCCTTAGTAAGTGAAGAGAAAGAAGGTGTTTTAGCGCTGCATGATGACGGTAAATATACTATCTGTTATGATCCATTGGATGGTTCAAGCCTAGCAGATGTCAACCTCTCTGTCGGATCTATTTTCGGAATCTATGAAGGAGAACTCAAAGCTGAAAACCTTGTGGCTTCTGCTTATGTTGTTTATGGTCCACGTATTGAGCTGGTCATAGCGACTAAAAAGACTAAACCCCAGCACTACAGAGCTCAAGAAGGACTCTTTAACTTTATCTCTGAGATCACACTTGATGAAAAAGGCAAACTCAATGCTCCAGGTGGGACACAACAAAACTGGTGTGACTATCACAAAACATTTGTAGATGGACTATTTGCTGAAGGCTATCGTCTCAGATACTCTGGCGGTATGGTACCAGACCTTCATCAGATACTTTTAAAAGGTGGGGGAATATTCTCATATCCTGGTACATCAGACAAACCACATGGTAAACTGAGACAACTCTTTGAAGTCATTCCTTTTGCTTTCATGTATGAGCAGGCAGGTGGACAAGCCATCAATGACAAGGGTATGAGACTCATGGAACTTGTACCTGGTCATCCTCATGACACAAGCCCTTGATTTTTCGGTTCAAACTATGAAGTGAGCAAACTTAAAGATGCATACGGGATAAAAGCATAATGTCTGAACAAATGCTCGATGAATGGCAGATAGCCCTTAAACAGAAAAAATCTGAATTAGATGCCTGTCAAGTAGAGAAGCAGGTGAGAAGCTGTATGGGTTGTGAAAAACTGCTTGATTGTGAAGTTCGTGATGCTTATATTAAAGCTGTCTACGACAGTATGAGTAAAGGTGCTGGTGGAGGCTTTGAGTTTTAAACAGACTCAATTAATTTTAATTTCTCAGACCTGCTCATTTTCTTTTTGATCTCATATTCACGTTTAGAAGCTGAACTTCTATCTGGGTACTCTTCACTATACACGAGTCTTACAGGTCTTCTAGCCCGTGTATACTTTGCCCCTTTATCAGAGTTGTTATGCTCTTCTATCCGACGTTCCAACTCTGTAGCGATACCAGTATAAAAAGTCTCATCAGCACATTTAACTATATAGACGAAATACATAAAATCATTTTAATTGACTGATATAAATTGCCAGATCATGTATCTGCTCTTTAGTAAAATTTCGAACAATAGATCTCTTACCAGACTGTATCATAGGATTTTTGGGTTCACAGACTGGAACTTCCACGTTACAGGTACCTGCAGCATATTGATAGAGTGCCTCCTCTATCTCCTCTGCTCCCATTAGATTGATAATTCTGGATTTACCTAGGACAGTATTATCTCCATTATGACCATGACACCCTGCACATTTCTGTAAATACATCGTTTCAGCGGAATTAGCTGACAACATACTTGTGGTAAAAAACAAAAGCAGTACTTTTAAAATATTCATTTCCTCCCCTTTGCTACATCTCTACTTATTTTATTATACTAAAGATTAAAAAATTTAGACTAATAGAAATATAAATTGATAATTTGACAATATCACCTACAATACAGCACTTCTTAGCTAAAATATCTACCAAATTTACTCTACAAACTCATTTGTTTAAGGAACTACGAAATATGTCTTGTCATAAAAAATCTTATATTACAACCCCGATCTACTACGTTAACGATATTGCCCATATCGGCCATGCCTATACAACTATTATTGCAGATACACTTGCACGCTACTCTCGAATGTCAGGATTAGATACTTTCTTTCTTACCGGTACTGATGAACATGGTCAAAAAATAGAAGAAGCTGCAAAAGCCAGAGGTAAAAGTACCCAAGACTATGCTGATGAGATCTCTGCAACCTTTAAAAACCTTTGGGATGATTTTGACATCTCTTATGATAAATTTATCAGAACAACAGATGCTGATCATATGAAGGGTGTGCAAAAAGCATTTTCTGTCATGCATGAAAATGGAGATATTTATAAGGACACCTATAAAGGTCACTACTGTATCTCATGTGAAACCTTCTTCCCTGCTATTCAACTCGTAGATGATGAGTTTTGTCCTGAGTGTGGTAAAAGTACCACTATAGTAGAAGAAGAGAGTTATTTTTTCAAACTCTCCAAATATCAGGATAAATTACTTCAATATTATGAAGATCATCCTAACTTCATCTTACCTAAGAGTAAAAGAAATGAAGTGATCCGTTTTGTAGAAGGTGGCTTGCAGGATCTTTCGATTACACGTACCAGTTTTGACTGGGGAGTAAAACTTCCTGAAGAGATGAAAGATCCTAAGCATGTAATGTATGTATGGTTAGATGCGCTCATGAACTATGTGACTGCGTTAGGATATGGTACGGATGAAGCAAAAATGGACCAGTGGCCTGCACGTGTCCAACTTATAGGTAAAGACATTTTACGTTTCCATGCTATCTACTGGCCAGCATTCCTTATGAGTCTTGATCTTCCTCTTCCCACACACATTGCTGCGCATGGCTGGTGGACACGTGATGGTGAGAAGATGAGTAAGTCAAAAGGTAACGTCGTAAATCCTAGAGAAGTGGCAGATGCTTATGGACTGGATAACTTCCGTTACTTTATGCTTAGAGAAGTTCCATTTGGCGGTGACGGTGACTTTAGTCAAAAAGCCCTCATAGACCGTATTAATTCTGATCTGGGTAATGACCTGGGCAACTTGCTCAACCGTCTCATAGGTATGAGTGGTAAATACTTTGCAGGTACAGTAGACTCTGCAAATGTAGGCAAATTCTATCAGACTGAACTTGATGAAGTACATGAGTCACTGAACACTCTAGAACCTCTGCTTTTTGACATGCAGATACACAGATATCTTGAAGAACTTTGGCGACCACTCACAGTGGCTAACAAGGCTATAGATATGTATCAACCATGGACCATGATGAAAGAAGGCAGAGAAGAAGAAGCAATGGCACTTAACGGTCTCATCGCTGCTATACTTGCTAAAGTCTCTATTATGCTTTACCCTGTCATGCCTGCAGTGTGTACAAAGATCTCAAATGCATTACACTTCACCATAGACAACCTCTCATGGAATAGCATGGTTAAGGACACAAAGCTTCTTGATACATTTGTCTTAGAGAAGATAGACCCTCTTTTCCCTCGTATAGAAGAGCCCTTACTGCAACAAGCAGAACCAGTTGATATCAAGCCAGAAGAGAAAGCTGAAAAAAAGGTCCCTGCTAAAGAAGAAAAGAAAGAAGAAGGTATTGCTCTTATTGGTATAGACCAGTTCTTCCAAACTTCTCTTAAAGTCGGTACTGTCATTCAAGCAGAAGAAGTGCCAAAAAGTAAAAAACTTCTCTTGCTCCAAGTAGATGTGGGTGAGGAATCACCAAGACAAGTGGTTGCGGGTATCAAAGAATGGTACTCTGCTGAAGAGATGTTAAATACACAAGTATGTGTCGTTGCAAACCTCAAGCCGGCGAAACTCATGGGTCTTAAAAGTGAAGGTATGCTCCTTGCAGCAAAAGATGAGGATGGTCTGTGTATGATCCGTCCTGAAAAGCCAAAAACGGCTGGGACACCTATAGGTTAAATATGAAAATAGAAGATATCGTAAATCTAACTGAGGGAACCCTCACCAACACACCAAAAGTACAGGCAATAGAAGGTGCTTCAGTATACTACTCAAAAATAGAGAATGGTGACCTTTTCTTCTCTTCAGATCAAGAAGACATAGACCAAGCCATTGCCAATGGTGCATATGCTATTCTGTATGCAGATGATTCTATCGTAAAAAATGATGACGAAATAGCATGGATCAAAGTCTCTGATCTTCAACTTGCAGCCTTTAAGCTTATCCGTTATGTCATCATCAAAAAAGAAGCAAAATTTTTCTTATTTTCTGAACATGAACAGACATTTCTTAAAATGATCCTTATGCACAAAGGAAATATTAAATTTATAGCAGATGACTGGAAAAAGGCATTTGAACAGATACTCAATTCTGAATGTTCACTTTTTATCGGTACAGATAAAGAACTTCTAGAACTCATTAAACCTGGTGTCGAAAAGCTCAAAAAAGAGGTAGAGGGATATGCGGTATCAGATACACTCTTTAGATCAACATTTAAAGTAGGTGGCTATGTCTATCAGGAAAAAGAACTGATTCCTTTTCATTTAGAGTACCTGCTTCGGGTCATAGATTTTTGTGACACATATGATCTTGCCTATTCTGTTGACCGTCTTAAGTATACAAAACACTTTACACCGGTCTTCATAGATGGAAAGCTCAAAAGTACACAAGCAAGCAAGAGTGATAAAGTAGCGATCTTTACAGACAATCTCTCAGATATCACAAAGGCAAGAGAATATGTCATGAGAAGTAATATGTGGGTAAAAAGTGTGGTTATGACACCACCTAAAACCAAAGTACCTGGGATAGATCATCCTCACTGGTTTGAAACAAAAGAAGAGTTGCAGGACCTGCTTAAAAATATCCATTACAACTATGCATTTATCTACAATGCAGATAAAAGTATTTTAAACACGATTCAAGAAGAGTATTCTCTCTTTTAAAATATCTTGTGTATATTCGTGATTACTACGAGTGTACACT
>NZ_JBATIY010000010.1:0-3743 GCF_049668085.1 Sulfurovum sp.
CTTTTTTAGCACGTTTGACAAATGCCTCAGCCAATTTGGCTTTGACCTTACGTAAAGAGGACTTTCCATGTTGAAGTTTTTCTATAAATGGAACCAAGTACAATAGTGCTGTGACCGTAGAAGAATAGGCAAAACCAGGCAGTCCGATGATAAATTTATCATCTTTGCGTGCTACCATGATATGCTGCCCCGGTTTCACGCGTACACCCTTGAACACTACATCACATCCAAGTTCATAGATTACATCTTTTACAAAATCAAAATCACCGACACTTACACCACCTGTGGTGACAACAATATCACTTTTCTCTAACGCATCTGAGATAGCTGTAGTAATAGTCGCTTTATCATCTTTAATGCACCCAAGTTGCATAGGGATACCATCATACTTATTGACAATTGCCTCTAGTATATAATTATTGGAGCTTCGTATCTGAGAATCATTGGTTTGTTCTTCCCCTAATTCTAATAGTTCCGAACCTGTTGATATGATAGCCACTGTTGGCTTCTCATAGACAAGTACATTGGCGATGTTCAAACTGGCCATTACCCCTATTTGAGGAAAGTCAATTTTTGTCCCCTTAGGAATAAGCATCTGCCCTTTTGCATAGTTCTCTCCTACTTCACGTACAGAAAACCCTTGGGGAACCTCTTCCTTGATGACAATCTCATCACCATCAACTTCTACATTTTCTATAGGGATAAGGGTGTCTGCTCCATGAGGCATAAGTGAACCCGTAAAGGTCTTGATGCATGTACCGCCTATCACTTCTTCTTTCAGTGCAGAACCCGCAGGGTTGATACTGCCCACCTTGAGCGTACCTAAAGTCATATCTTCATGGATGATAGCATAGCCATCCATCGCAGAAGTAGGGAACTCCGGAGAGTTATGATCTGCGATAATATCTTCCGCCAGTACATACCCTAAAGCATCTACCAAATAAAGTTTTTTTGTTTTGTACGTGTTTATCTCAAGATTTTGTATCATCTCGATTGATTCATCAAAGTGCATAAATGCCATTATCATTGTTCCTTCATTATTATGCCAATAGTCCCGAACCATTCATCGGAGTGCTTCTGTCTTCTGCATAAATTCGTTTTCCATTTTTTACATCATACTTCCAGATAGGCGCATTGGCTTTAAAATCTTCTACAAATTCATCTATGAGTTCTAGTGCTACTCTACGTTTAGGCGAGAACACAGCAGAAACATATGAAGAGGTATGTACTGGGACATCTCCTATGGAGTGTGCCATTCTTACCACCGCTCCTAGAGCAGCTGCTTTCTCTTGCCAGTCATCAAACCATTTTTGTAGTATAGGTTCATAGATATCAAAACTAAGTGCTTCTATATCATCCTCTGCACGTATCGTTCCCACAAAAGGAATATAGGCACCATAGTTTGACTCTGCTTGTTCATCAAGCCAACGACCAAATATCTCTTTGGTATCTAACGGGCCATTGTAAAGTTCCACGACTTAGCCACCACACACAGGAGGCAAGATAGAGATTTTATCACCATCCTTGAGTACGGTTGTCAGGTCATTCACCATTGTGTCATTCAATGCTACGGCACATTTGTCCAACCATTGTAATAAACTACTATCTTCTTTAAGCTGTGCAGAGATATCTGCCAATGTTTCTGCTTCCATCTCTACCGGGGCCTTACCGATAGGACCTAAAAATTCTACTTTTACCATGAGAAAGCTCCTTTTTATTATGTACAACTAGTCATATGAGCCCTTTAGTTAAAAGGACTTGCGTTAGTGTCATTTGACAGGTTTTGCCCGAAAAATGGCCTATAATAGTAACGCGATTATAAATCTTGTTTGGTATAATTACGCTTAAACAGGATTTTGAGAGGAGCTTACGCCATGTTGTTTGGGTCTATTAGCTATCTCAATTTGCTACCTTTTCAAGTGTTCCTCAAGCGCTATATTTCCAACAATGCTTCCCAGATGACCTTTCGTTACAAACGTGCAGTCCCTTCACAGATCAACAAAGCACTAAAACGGCGAGAGGTCAATGCTGCATTCATCTCTTCTGTCGAGTCTGCTAAATGTAAATGCACAGATCTAGGTATCGTAGCGGATAAAAAAGTCTACAGTGTTTTACTTTTAGAAGGAGAAAATGAGATTGATCCAGCATCTGCCACTTCCAATCAACTTGCACGAGTATTGGATCTGCAGGGAAAAGTACTCATTGGTGATGCAGCACTGAAACATTATTTAAATGGTGGAGAGGGTATTGACCTGGCAGAAGCCTGGCATGAAGAGACAGGTCTTCCCTTTGTATTTGCAAGACTCTGTTACAACAAACATGAAACAGCTATCCTGAAATTGGCTCACACTTTTGCACAGACCAAAGTCAAAATTCCCCAATACATTCTTAAAAAAGAAGCAAAAAAAAGAGGTATAACACCGAATCAACTTACTTGGTATTTGAGCCATATACGTTATAAAATGGATAACAAATCAAAGAAATCTTTAAAGTTATTTCTAAATAAAAGTAGACGTTTGTAGAGGTTTTACCCTACAAACTACTCTATCGTTGCAATCGCTTTTGTGATACGAGACACCGTTTCATCCACACCTAAGATAGCCATGATCTCATCAAGCCCGGATCCGGTCATCGAACCAAGTAAACTCACACGGAGTGGCATACCTATCTTACCAAACCCTATCTCTTTTGTTTCAACAAGTTTTTCCATTACCGTATGGTAATCACAAGGAAGATGCAGTGTTTTATCCCAGTTTTGAAGCATTGATGCAAAATCATTCAATATCTCTTTTGCTTCACCTTTAAAAGCTTTTTTCGCAGATTTTTCATCATATTCACTTGGTGCAGTAAGAATAAGATTGATCTGTTCTGCAAGTTCTACAAGCGTTTTCCCTCTCTCTTTAGTTGCGTCAAGTAGTAACTCCAACTTATCATGCCCGTGGATATCCACACCAAAATCTTTAAGTAGAGTAGCAAGTTCATCATTTGGTGTGTTTTTAATATAATGCGCATTCAACCAAAGTAATTTATCCAGATTATAATTGGATGAACTTTTATTAATATTTTTAGGGTCAAATAGTGTTATCATCTCTTCGATACTAAAGATCTCCTGATCACCATGACTCCAGCCAAGACGGACCAAGAAGTTCAAGAGTGCTTCAGGAAGGTACCCCATAGCTTTATACTCCATCACATCGGTTGCTCCATCTCTTTTAGAGAGTTTTTTACCCTGTTCATTGTTGATCATCGCAACATGATTAAAGTTAGGGAGAGGAAATCCAAGTGCATTATACACAACGATCTGCTTAGGGGTATTGTAAAGATGATCATCTCCTCGGATCACATCTGTCAATCCCATAAGTGCATCGTCTATCGCAACCACAAAATTATACGTAGGGGCACCATCTGCTCTGGCAATCACAAAATCATCTACCTCAGAAGCTGCAATATTCATTTTGCCTTTAACCCCATCTACAAAGCTGATCGTACCCTCTTGAGGTGCTTTGATACGGATCACCGGGTCTACACCTTCAGGTGGTGTCCCAGTAAAATCACGATAACGTCCATCATAACGTGTACGTTCTTTTTTAGCCATTTGCTCTTCACGTAAAGCATCAAGTTCTTCTCTACTCATGTAACATTTATAGGCTTTGCCTTCCTCGAGAAGTCTATCAATGTATTTTGTATAGAGGTCAAATCTTTTGGACTGATACACTACTTCCCCATCATGACTCATTCCCACC
>NZ_JBATIY010000011.1:0-11540 GCF_049668085.1 Sulfurovum sp.
GTGTCAACATTTGAGTCTACTGGTTTAGTTAGATAAGTCGTTAATCCATATAATAAATCATTTTGTAATCTATAGTTCGATGCATCAAAACTTTGTGAAAAAAGAGTTGTTACAGATAGACTACTCATTAGGGTAAGATATTTTAATTTCATTTTTTCCCTTCTACTTTAATTCGGAGTAAATTTATCTGATAATAACAAATTTGAACTTAAGATTTATATATAAAATTTTAGTTTATTGATTTCTAAACAAATAAACAAAACCTTATAATCTAACATATTTTATAACCTTTATCGCTGTAGCGACGTTTGCAGCCCATAAATATGTACCCTCGCATAGAAAACGTTATAAAATGTTCTATATAGGAGGTTTTATAATGAAAACCATCAAAGAAAACATAAACTTCGTAGAGTTTAAAAAGTTAATGACTTATATCAGGAAAAGATAGGATCATTTAAAATATCTATTTTATTACCTTTAGGTAAACTAAGATATATTTATATATTTGCTTTTACATCTTCAAGAAGATAAGCTTTTAGATTTTCGTACTCGGTTATATCCATCCTGGGCTTTTCAATCCCTTCAATATCATAGGGATCCTCTTTTTTTGCCTCTATAAGTTGTAAAATGTGCAGTGGCAGATATGTGATACGATAGTGCATGATTATATTAATCATCTCTTTGGCTGTAAAGTTTTGATTTTTCAATAGATAGACTATATCGTAGAGATCTCTAATTTTGTTTCTATCAAGTAATAAAAGAGATTTGAGAGTAAAAATACTCTTGATCGATGTAATTCGCAGATGTCCATAAGCTTCACTTTGATTATTTTGAAGTATTTCACGCTCATAAATGTTACTTGAAGGATTAATGACAAAATCAACTTTTATACCATCTATAATATAACGTTGTATTACCTCGTTGATATCTCCACCTTCATTAATGGCTGTATCTATAGTAGTTTGGTCAAACTCCAAAGGAATGACCTCTTCAAAAATATCCAAAAAATCAAGCTTGGGCAATAATTCAGAAAATGGAAAACAGATATCCAAATCAAAGCTTTCTCGATGAGAAAGATGATAGGCTAAAGCAGTACCACCGATTAAAATAGCTTTGTGTTCTGAAAAAAGTGGTATCTTTTTAAATTTATCGAGAAGGGCTTGTGTTTCGGGATTGATCATGCAGAAGCCAATGAGGTTTGTATGTGATCTGTAACGCGTTGGATCAATGTATCAGAAACAATTTGTTTATGTCGCTCAAGTGAATGTAAGACCATGTCTTCACCAAAAAATTCAACCAGTTTATCAATAACGAAATCATTGTAGGCTCTTTTGAGTGTAGAGACAATGAAAATATCGCTTGGTACTTCTTTGTTAAGATCATTGTTCCAAAAAATTGCCCTTTTCATTCCTATGTCAATCAACGTTTGTGCAGTAGTGGTCTTGGGAGAGGGGATACTTTTTAGAATCACCATGGCATAGGCAGGTACATTACCAGATTTTTTCCAGCCCGCTACTGTATAGTAGGGGATTTTTGCATATTTTGAGAAAACCTTTTTAGTGATACCTTTTGCAGTAAGCATCTTTTCAAACAGTTCGTGTTCTATCTTCATGGGCTCTCCTTTATCTTTACAGTTGTCATTTTAACCAATTTTTAATTATTTGTCAAAATGACAACTATTTGGGCGTAAAGCAAATTTACATGATACGTAATAGCAATTTTTTACTATTCAATAATAATCAAATCATCAAAAATATTATTCATAATATACTAATCAAACAAGAGACTTAAGTAACTATTCTAATACATACTTCTATTAACACTTAAAATTTATATTTTATTCATAACATATTGTGCTATATGGAAGGTTTGATAATGAAAAGTATCTTTCATGGTTTATTGTTTTTAAAAGTTGAGCTAATAAAAAAACAGAGAAAATTTTAGTAAAAAAAGTGTCACCAATATATCAATAGATATTGTAAATACGGGAGTAGGGCATAACTTATCGTTGCACCTATTATTTTAGTACGAAATCGTATATCTTCTACAAAACACGCTAATCTAGGCTATTTAGCCTGTCAGAACGTTTCTTTTCATATAATCAATTTCCTTCTTTTTCTATTATATTAAGAAAACACCTAATACTACACTTAAAGAGTTACTTGCCTTCTGAATAAAACTAGCTATAATCAAATATAATTTATAAAAATTAATTTTAAAGGAAAAACAGCAATGAAAGTAATTATCGATGAAAAAGTTTATAATGTAGATGCTCATGGGGATACTCCTCTCCTTTGGGTATTGAGAGACAATTTAAATCTCACTGGTACAAAGTTTGGATGTGGGGTTGGAGTGTGTGGGTCTTGTACTGTTTTAGTAGATGGCATAGTATCAAGAGCTTGTATAACTCCAATGAGTACAGTAGCAAATGCAAAAATCACTACGATTGAAACTACTGAAGACAAAACCGTTCAAAAACTTCAAAAATTTTGGATACAAGAGGATGTTGTACAGTGTGGATACTGTCAATCTGGACAAATTATGAATGCAGCTGGATTACTAAAAACAAATCCAAAACCAAGTGATGATGAGATTGTTTCAGCTATGGATGGGAATATTTGCAGATGTGGAACATATAATAAAATAAAAACAGCTATTAAAGCTGCAACTGTGGAGGTGTAAGATGGAAAGAAGAGGTTTTTTAAAAACAAGTTCAGTTACCGCTTCAGCTTTTGTTATTGGTTTTTATTTACCTACTAAATCAAGAGCCTCTGATGCTAAACCTCAAGAAAAAGCTTTACAACCAAATGCTTTTGTTGAAATAAATTCTGATAATACAATTAATTTTATTGTTGGACAAGTTGAAATGGGACAAGGTACCTATACAACCCTAGCTATGTGTATTGCTGAAGAGTTAAATGTTGATTGGGAAGAAATAAATATTAAACCTGCTCCTGTAGCTCCTGTATATAATCATGTTTGGGGTCCTCTTATGATTACAGGTGGCTCTTCTTCTATTTGGGCAAAACAATTAGAGATGAGAAAAGTTGGTGCTGCTTTAAATAGCATGATAAAAGAAGCAGCTTCTAAAAAATGGAAAGTAAGAACCTTTAATATATTAACGAAAAATTCAAAAGCAATAAATAAAATCACAAAAGAAGAGCTTACTTTTGGAGAATTAGTATCGGACTTAGCTTCTATTAAAGTTCCTACAGATCCTAAAATTAAAGATTTAAAAGATTGTGAAGTTATAGGAAAAGCACACTCTAGACATCCAAAAGAGGCTTGGGCAAAAGTTACTGGAAAAGCTGACTTTGGATTAGATGTAAGAGTTGAAGGTATGAAATATGCAGCAGTCTTGCATCCTACAGTTTTTGGAGCAAAAATTAAAAGTTTTGATGCAAGTAAAGCAGAGAAAAAAGAGGGAGTGATTAAAGTTAAACAAATTCCATCAGGAGTCGCAGTTATCGCAGATACATGGTTTGTAGCAAAAGAAGCACTCAAAGATATAAAAGTTGAATGGAATTTAGGAGAATTTGCAAAAGTAAGTACATCTGATATGGATAAAGAATACTCTTTAGTGCTGGAAAAAGATGGGGCATCTATGAGAAAAGACGGTGATAGTGAAAAATCATTTAAAGAAGCTAAAAATATAATAGAATTAGATTATGAATTTCCATTTTTAGCCCATGCAGCAATGGAACCATTGAGTTTTGTTGCACACCATGATAAAAACAAAGCAACAGTCTGGTCTACTGCTCAGTCTCAAACACTTGCATTTGGTGCAGCAATGAAAGTATTAGGTACCAAACCAGAAGATATTACTTATCATACACCATTTTTAGGTGGTGCTTTTGGCAGAAGGGGTGCTATTAACCTTGACTTTGTATTAGAGGGACTTTTTGTAGCTAAAGATGAGGGTTACCCTATCATGACTTTATGGACAAGAGAAGATGATATAAAACTTGGAAACTATAGACCAAAATATAAAAATAAAGTGAAGTTAGCACTTGATGAACATGGAGATATTACTGCATTTGATGCAAAAGTTGCTTCACAGTCAATTTTTAAAGGGTCTCCTTTTGAAGGATCTGGATATGCAAATGGAGTTGATGGTGCACAAAAAGAAGGTTTAGTAAATCATCCATATACTATAGATAACCATAATATGCAAGCGTATATAACAGAGTCTCCCATTCCTGTACTTTGGTGGAGATCAGTTGGACATACACAATCAGCACAAACGGTTGAGTGTAGTATTGATCAAGCAGCATATATAGTTGGGAAAGATCCTATTGAATATAGAAAAAGTATGTTAACAAATAAACGGTTTATTGATTTACTTGATGATGTAGCAGAAAAATCAAATTGGAAGAATAGAAAAAAAGAAAAAAATGTAGGATATGGTGTAGCAATTGTTGAATCATTTGGAAGTATTTGTGCACAAGTTGCAAAAGTAAGAGTTACAAAGAATGACTACAAAGTTGAAAAAGTTTGGTGTTCTATTGATTGTGGATTTGCTTTTAATCCACAAAATGTTGAAAATCAAATGATTAGTGGCATTAATTTTGGTTTAGCCACTCTTCTTAGTAGCGAAATAACTATTAAAGATGGCGCAACGGTTCAAAGTAACTTTTATGATTATACAGTGACAAAAATTTCGGATGTCCCAGACATTGAAGTAAGTATTATAAATTCTGGTGAGAAAATTGGTGGAATTGGAGAACCAGGAACTCCTCCCATTTTAGCTGCAATTCCAAATGCCATCTTTGATGCAACAGGAAAACTATATACATCGATGCCAATAAAAATGGGATAAACGGTGTTTCCAAATAAAGAGTATCTGAAATTTATTGAAAGTAGTAGACAGAAAGGTTTAGATATTGTAGGAACTAGTGTTATAGAAACACTGGGTTCTACCTATGCTAAGCCTGGAAATATGATCCTTGTAAATTCACATGGGGAATTTACAGGTGTTTTAGGCAGTCCATCATTACATAATAAAATTTTTGCTTTATCAAAAGAACTATTAGAATCAAAAGAGTCTCTCTATTTTGAAAATACACCAGAAGATAAAGAATCAGGTCATGGTGTTAGTAGATACTTAGTGCAGCCCTTTTTTTATAATGATAATTATGGCCCGTTAGGTATTTCCGTTGATAATGCGGGGAAGACTTTAAGTAGATCCATTAAAGACTTTAGTTTTGAAATAGTTGATGATACCATTGAAACTAAACTTGAAAATGAAATATTTTATCAAACGATTGAAAAGCCATACTCTTTATTGGTTTTTGGTTCAGGAGCTCACGTAACATCTTTACTTTCAATGGCAAATGTAATGGGGTGGGAAACTACTATTATTGATATGAAAATGAGCGAAGCGTATGTAAATAAAGCAGATAAATTAATCAAACTGGAAAATATTAAAGATATTTTATCTATGGATTTAAGTGCATATAATGCCTCAGTTATTTTAAGTCATTCTCCTAAGACAGATGATACATACTTAGAAGCATTACTTCATTCAAATGTTGAATATATTGGAATTTTGGGAAATAAAAAGAATATGGAGAAAAAAAGAGAACAATTTAATCTTTATGATGATAATAGGTTTTTCGCCCCAGTTGGTCTTGATATAGGTGGAATCACTCAGCAATCAATTGCTCTTTCAATATGTGCACAAATAGAAGCAAAGAAAAATGGAAAAATATAATAATTTTGCAGTACTTATTTTAGCTGCTGGTACTTCTTCACGTTTAGGAGAACCGAAACAATTACTAAAAGTAGGAAATGAAACATTAATACAAATAGCTGTAAAAAATGCTTTAGAGATCAGCGCTAATGTAAGCGTTGTCTTAGGACATAAAAGTGATGAAATAATAAAGGAAATAGTTGATTTTCCTATATCCATAAGAGTTAATTCAAATTATAAGGAGGGAATGGGAAACTCTATATCTTATGGTATGTCTGATTTTTTTGAATCTGAAAAGGTATTAATCATGTTATGTGACCAACCATTAATTCCTGTAAGTCATTATAAGAAATTAATTAAAAAATCATCAGAAAATAAAAACTTGATTATATGTTCAAAATATCAAAATAAATTTGCAGTTCCGTCAATATTTCCTAGAATCTATTTTAAAATGTTAGAAAATTTAAAAGGTGATAAAGGTGCAAAAAAGTTTCTTGAAGAAAATCCTTTAGATTATGTATCGTTAGAAGATAAATACTCTATGGATATAGATACAAAAAAAGATTATGTAAATTTTTTAAATAATTATGTAGTTAGATAAAATTTAATTTAATGAAGAAAATAGAGAAATACTTAGTAAAAAAGTGACACTAAAAGTGTCACCACTGTATCGATAGATACTTTATATACGTGAATAGGGCATAACTTATCGTTGCTCCTGCGATTTTAAGGGAATTTCTTCCCTTAAATCACGTACTTTCATTTATATAATCTTCACTATTTTTAACGTAATCAAAAACCTCATAATATTATATATTTTACAAGGCTTTAAAATTAAGATATTTGATTCTTATTTTGTATTTGACAAAATAGATTATATAACCTATAATATAGGTATTAAAAACTATATTATAGGTTTATAGAAGGATACCTCATGTTGGAAACACTATTTGGTTCTAAAAATAGGGAAAGAGTATTGCAGTTCATTCTTGCAAACGGTGAAGGCTATGCGAAAGAAATAGCAGATTTTTACAATTCAAGTCTAGACCCCATACAAAAACAGCTAGAAAAGATGGAACTTGCGGGGATTCTGGTCAGTAAAAAGGTAGGACGAACAAGGCTTTTCATGTTCAATCCCCGCTATGCATTTTTAAATGAGTTAAAAGCCCTTTTAGAAAAAGCTAGAACTTATTACTCTCCTGAAGAGATAGAAAGACTTACGATGAGACGGAAACGGCCTAGAAGGGAAGGAAAACCATTATGAAAAGTATTAAAGATATGAGTATGGAAGAATTGGCCGGATATGTTTGCAGTCAACTTGAAAAAGAAGGTATTAAAACTGTGCTTTCTGGTGGATCTTGTGTTGAAATTTATAGCCAAGGTAAATATACATCAGATGACATCGATTTGATAGATAGATTTAACGGTGGTCACACAAAAATAAAAAATGTTATGGTCCAATTAGGCTTTAAAGAGCATAACCGTTATTTTGTACATGAAGATACACGATATTTCATAGAATTTCCAAGAGGACCTCTTGGTGTAGGAGATGCACCTATAACTGAGATTGCTTCAAGAGAAAATGAAACAGGTATTTTGAGACTACTCACTCCGAATGATTGTATTAAAGATAGATTGGCTGCATATTATTATTGGGATGACCCTCAAAGTTTAGAACAGGCTATTTGGGTAGCCCAGCAAAATAAATTTGATATTGATTCAATAAAAGAATGGTCCATGAATGAAAAAGAATTAGATAAATTTGAAATTTTTAAAAGTCGATTAGACACATAAACTAATAAAATATATTAGATTATTAGGCTTATCAGTTTGTAGACTCTTAAGGACCATTAATATGTAACCAAGTATTTAAAACTTTATAAAATAGGCTATATGCTATGTTTTATGATGAAATATCTTTTTATGGTTAGTTTTTAAAAGTTGAGCTAATAAAAAAACAGAGAAAATTTTAGTAAAAAAAGTGTCACCAATATATCAATAGATATTGTAAATACGGGAGTAGGGCATAACTTATCGTTGCACCTCAAATTATACTCCTTTTATTAATCCTGAAACTTTTGTAATTTGTTATCAATTAACATTTTTTTAATACACAAGGTTATTGGTTTAAGATAAAATGTCTCATGAAAAAAATTATACTCATCCTATTTTTATTAAATTTATCAGTTTTAAATGCCAAGTCTAATACTATTCTCTTCTTGGGAGATTCGTTAACTGAAGGATTTGGGGTCAGTCAAGAAGATGCATTCCCAAAACTAGTTGAGAACTTGATCCAAACCGAACTTCATAAAAATATCGTCGTTATCAATGGTGGTGTAAGCGGTTCTACAACCAGTGATGGTCTTGCTCGTCTTAAATGGTATTTGAAAAAAAAACCATATATCGTTTTTATAGCGCTTGGCACCAATGATGGTCTTAGGGGCCTAGACCTTGAACAAAGTCAGAAAAATCTTGAAGAGATCATCAGGTATGCACAGGCATCTAATGCAAAAGTTATGTTGGCAGGCATGCTCATTCCCCCCAATTATGGACCAGAGTACTCAGAACAGTTTAAAAAAATGTATCAAAACTTAAAAGTTAAATATATGCTGAAAAGTATGCCATTTTTATTAGATGGAGTGGCAGGAATAAAAGAATTTAATCAGAAAGATAGTATTCATCCTAATGAAAAAGGTCATAAGCATATCGCAGAAAACGTTTTTGAATTTATCAAGGAAGATCTATAATGCTAGAATTAAAATCACTGAAAAAATCGTACCACCAGGGTTCACAGACCATTGAAATATTTGAGAATTTAAATTTTCACGTGGGAGAAGGTCAACGAGTAGCGATCATGGGGAAATCTGGTAGCGGTAAATCAACATTGCTTTCACTTATCTCAGGAATTATAAAACCAGACGATGGTGATATTTCTTTAAATTCTGTGTCGTATAAAGATCTCCAAGAAAGTGAACTAAATGATTTCAGAGCTATGAACATTGGATTTATTTTTCAAAATTTTCATTTAGTCTCTTACCTAAATGCGCTTGAAAATGTGATGCTTCCAGCAAAAGTTTGTAATATTTCTAAACCTAGAGAAAAAGCGATCAAACTGTTAGAAAGTGTAGGACTAGGTCATCGAATGGAACATCTTCCTTCACAACTTAGTGGAGGTGAAAAACAACGTGTTGCCATCGCTAGAGCACTTATTCATAATCCTAAAATAATCTTAGCTGATGAACCGAGTGGAAACTTAGATGATGAGACCGGCAACGCAGTGATGGATATACTCTTTGAACTTATCAAAAAGAACAATACTACTTTAATTCTTGTGACACACTCAAAAGATGTTGCAAACCGTTGTGAAAAAACGTATGAACTTCTACAGGGAAGTTTAACTCAATGCTAGTACTAGAACTGGTTTTTAAGGCACTGGCTCGTTCAAAGTCTTTTAGCTTGATATTTATATTAAACTTTAGCTTGGCCATTGCCTCACTTTCGTATTTACAGTTTTTTAAAGGAAGTATGGAGACTTCTCTAGATACCAGAGCAAAGAGCTTACTTGGTTCAGACCTTGTTGTATCTTCTAGGTTTCCTATAACAACTGAACAAGAAGAAGAAATAAAAAATAAACTTCCCGAACTAAAAGGTTTTACCCAAGGCGTTTCTACTGTTAGTATGATAGCTTCGAAAACAAGGGCTAGGTTAATGGAGGTTGTTAAGATCAACGAAGGCTATCCTTATTATGGAGGATTAGTTTTTAGAGACAAGTCAATTTATCCCAATGTTGAGGTCTTACCAAAAGCAAATGAAGTTTGGGTGTACCAGGAAGTTTTAGATCTTCTTGACTTAAAGCACGAAGAGCAGATAAAAATTGGTAAAGAAAGCTTTCTAATAAAAAAAATTATAGAATCAGATACGTTAAAAACCATAAGTTTTAGTGGCTTCATGCCTAAGATCTACATCAGTGAAGAAGGTTTGGAGAAAACTGAACTTCTACAGTTCGGATCAACGGCTTCTTATAGTTTAAACTATCTCTTTAAAGAAAATTTAGACAATGATCAATTAGAGAAAATTGAACGTGGGTTAGAAAAGAGTATCGACCAGAGTATGAGGGTTCTCTCTCCTAATGATGGTACAGATCGGTTATTACGTGTTTTGAACTTTATTACAAATTTCTTGTCCTTGGTATCCCTTGTTTCTTTTTTCCTAGGCCTTGTGGGTCTTATATATTTGTATTCAGGTTTTTTAAGGAAGCACCAAAAGGATATCATAGTTTTAAGCGACATGGGCTTGAGTAAAAGAAACCTGTCTATCACATACCTTTTGCATTTATTTGTACTGATCACAATTTCAAGTATTATTGTTTTTTCACTTATAACCATATCTGCTCAGTTTTTAGGTCCGCTCATTCAAAAACTTGTTGATCTTGATTTTGATTTTTCATTGGATTATTACTTTTTATTGAAATCTTCATTGATCCTTTTAATTTTAAGTTTAAGTATAGGACTCCCTTTGATCTTGCCATTACTCCAAAGAGAAAAACAACATTTCTCCAAGATAGTTCTGGGTTTTATTCCTTTTCTTACATTCCTGCTGCTTTTGTCTCACTTTGTATCACCTGCTAAAAATGTAGGTTTTTCCTTTGCAATAGTAATGTTAATACTGATCATTTTATTTTTTGCTATTGGTTCTATGATTTTAAAGAGATTGGATTTTTCAGGACATTTGGAAAATCTCTCTTTATCTTTGGCTCTTAAAAATATTACCAGGCAAAAGAAAACATCGTTGACTTTATTTACGGCCATACTTTTGTGTACAACATTTTTTAGTATTATTCCTCAAATTGGATCATCACTATCAAGCGCCTTAACTCTAAGTGTTGATGAAAGACCTCGATTCTTTGTTATTGATGCAAAAGAAGAGCAAGTCAAAGATCTTGCAGGTCAAGTTAATACTATGGGGGGACGATTAGAAAATATTTCACCCATGATACGAGGACGGATAGTAAAAATAAATGATATTGATTTTATAGATCACGCTAAAAGTTATGGAGATGAAAGACTTAAAAACAGTACAGTCAATCTCTCATATAGAACAAAGATAAAGAAGAGTGAGCAGATAATCGAAGGACGAGAGTTTAGTGGTGCCTATAATTCACAAGATTTTTCTAAACCAATAGAGGTTAGTGTCGAAAAAAGGTATGCAAACAGCAGAGGAATAAAGCTGGGAGATCGTCTTGTTTTTGATGTTTTAGGTCTTGAGCTAGAAGCTGTTATAGTCAATATTAGGAGAGTAAAATGGACTGAATTTGTACCGAATTTCTTTTTAATTTTACAAGAAGGTGCTCTTGATGATGCTCCAAAAACTGTTTTAGCGACAATCTCTGCAGGAGATTACGATGCGCAACAAATGCTAGTAAAATTATCTGATCTTTTCCCATCTTTGACCGTTATTGATGTTAAAAATCTATTTGAATCATTTTTAAAATTAGTAAAAAATGTTACTGCAATAACAGATAAGATGAGCCTTTATTCGATCATTGTTGGACTTCTTATGAGCTTTATTATCATTCAATACCAAATGAATTTGCAAAAAAATAATATTTTAAGATTAAAAATGATTGGCGTAAATAATAAAACCATCAGAAATTCTTTTTTAATTGAATTTGGTTTAATCTCTCTAGGTGCAAGTATTTTAGGGATACTCCTAGGTAGTATCGGTTCTTATGTTATTAGCACTTTGCTCTTTAACTCCTATTGGGATTTTAGGCCAGATGTTCTCTTGCTCTATTTTTTCTTTATCCCAATCTTAACAATCTTGATTGTTAGCTTCTTTACTTCAAGAA
>NZ_JBATIY010000012.1:0-4550 GCF_049668085.1 Sulfurovum sp.
AAGATCAGTTCGATCAAAAACAATAGTTTGAAACTGTTGATGTATATAAACTAAAGAAAACAGTATAAGGATTACTCATTGGTGTACGATAACATAGTATTGATAGGCTTTATGGGAAGTGGTAAAACCAGTGTCGGTAAATCTCTTGCAAGGCAACTCTATAAAGACTTTATGGATGTTGATAGTATTATTGAAGCAGAACAGAACAGTAGTATTACAGATCTTTTTGAAAAAAAGGGGGAAGCATATTTTCGCTCTCTTGAACAAAAATGTATTAATGAACTCACTCAAAAGACGGGTCAGATCATTGCTACAGGTGGTGGACTGCCTATATATAGTTCTATACCAGAGAAGTCTCTTATTATCAACATAGATGCTGACTTTGATGTGATACTGGATCGCTTGTCAGCGAAAGAACGCAACAAACGGCCTTTACTTCAAGATGAATCCAGGGCCAGAGCCTTGTTTGACCAGCGTATAGATACCTATAGGGAGCAGGCACACTTCAGTGTTGATGCCAATCAAAAGATACCAGTTTTCATACATCTTATATATGATTTTATTTTAGATCAGAGAGTGTTGTAACTTCCATCATGAAAATAAAATTAGGTACCTTTAATCTTTTTCAATTTGTAGAACCTCCTTACTCCTGGTATACAAAAAAAGACAAGTTTAATGAAAGACAATGGTCTGAAAAGACTACATGGATAAGAGATCAAATACTAAAAATGGATTGTGACATTATTGGATTTCAAGAAGTATTTTCGAGAAAGGCTTTAAGAGATCTTGTCAAAGACTTAGGTTTTACATATTTTAAAATAGTTGATGTAGCAAAACTAAGTACAAAGAACAGATATAAATATGTTACCACTACCGTTGCGATTGCTTCAAAATACCCCATATCAAACATACAAGCAGTAGAAATACATCAACCCAGCATTGAAAAACACCACTTTGGAAAGGACCATAAGGACCCTTTCAAATTTTCCAGAATACCTTTAAAGGCAACGATAACACTTCCTAACAAAACAGAACTTTTAGTGTATGTCTGTCATCTAAAATCAAATAGACTCAATGAGTTTGAATACGTATTTAATGAAAGCCATAGTTTAGAGTATAAAAAAGAATTAGTATCAAAAGCGCTAGAAGGTAAATATTCTAAATCTTTAAGACAAAGATTATGCGAAGCATCTTCACTTTTTTATGATATAAAAAAATACAAAAATAAACCCACTGTTCTGCTGTGTGATCTAAATGATAAAGAATTTTCAATCACTATTGATGCATTATCAAATACCAAATACCATGATGATAAAAGCAAAGAAGGTTTTGTCTTATATGATGCAAGTCATCAATACAATGAAGAGGTATATAATCCCCATCCAGAGGCAAAAGAAGCCAAAAGAAAAGCGACGAGTTATTTCTTAGGTAAGGGAAATGTATTGGATTACATTTTTATCTCAAATGATTTTAATAAAGAGAATGAAGATAAGATTGCCAAGGTGACCAACTATACTGTCTTAGATGATCATCTACAAGACAATAAAGATGGTTCCTTACTTCAAAGTGATCATGCACAAGTAGCTTGTGAATTAACTTTTATTTGATAGTAAAAGTAGAGGGTTCAATCTTCTTCACTATCCACTCTTTCTCCACTAAAAGTTTCTCACCTGCATAGATCTGTCCTAAAAATCTATCACCCTCTGCATAAGTATTAACCCCTTTAGGTGTACCGGACATAATCACATCACCATCTTCCAAATGCATAAAGTCCTGTATCTCGCTTAACATCACATTGGGCTTATACATCATCAGATCATAATTAGCAAACTGCACAAGTGTCTCGTTAATAAAAAGTTTCATATGCAGTGTTTCTATATCATCTCTCAATGGTACAAATTTACTCAAAACAGCAGAACCGTCAAATCCTTTGGCTCTCTCCCAGGGTAAACCTTTTTCTTTGAGCCTGTTTTGTATATCTGCATGGGTTAAGTCAAGTCCAAACCCCAGGGCTTCTATCTTACCTTTGACTATCAAAAAGCATATCTCACCTTCAAAACGACACGATTCTGAAAAGTAATACAAAGTATCTGTTATGGCAGAGTTCGGTTTATTGAACACCACCATATTTTCTGGTATCTCGTTACCCAATTCCTCTATATGCTCTACGTAATTACGGCCTATGCATACTACTTTTGAAGGACTCACTATCTCATTTTCATACTGTATGGTTTGCATTCTATTGTTCTCCTATGTCTTATCTTTTACTTCTTTTGATTGCTTATCTGTCGAATAAACGTATCTACTTCATCAGCTGTTTGTTCAGGTTCTTCAAGTATAGGTACATGTCCTACCTCTTTCAATATCACCAGTTTGCTTCCTTTAATGGTTTCATGAAAGAGACTTGCATCATCTACATGTGTCATCCTATCCTTTTCTCCCCATAAGATGAGTGTTGGCATAGATATGTTTTTTGCTACAGCACTTAAATTAACATCTGTATACATATCCTCATACATCACTTTTTCTAAATCGCGTCTTGCACATTTTTCTTCCAAAAGTGCACTTTTAATAATATCTGGAATATATGGAGGCTTATACATAGAATAGTTTAAAAGTGTTTCTATTCTTTCTTTCGTACAGACATCATAGAGTGGGTTTTTGTCAGACTTCTCTACCAGTTTAACACCATCACTTTTCGTTTGTACCATTCCCATAGAATCTATAAGTATAAGCGCATTGACCTTTTCTCTATGGTTGAGTGCATAATGTACAGCAATGGCTCCACCCATAGAATGACCAAATAGATAAAATGTCTTGATCTTTTTAGCTTCTAAAAATTGGTTTAACCTTTCTGCCTGATCTGTCATCGTGTAGCTTAACGTTTTCTTTGAAACACTGTCCCCATGTCCAGGCATATCTATCACAACAACATGATATTTGTCATTCCAAGCAGGAACAACCCAATTCCATGTGTCCTTATTCCCACCAAATCCATGGAGCAATACCAGTGTTATATCACTCTTTACATCATTCTCAGCATAAGCGATCTCACCAAAGTCCAAAGTAATGGACTTTGTTTGCAACCCTGCACTATATCGCTCATATGCCATCACCACATCATATAATTTGGTGGCACTAAATCCGGTAAAACTCAGTATCCCAACCAGTATGATGAAGATGACTTTTTGGATTGACATTTTGTATTCTATTTTCTATACAAAACACAACAATGATACGGTGCTATAGGCTTATTTATATCCTCTTTCTCTTCATGGACTTTCTCAAGACCCTCATTCTCAAAAAGTTTAAACTCATCGTCATAGAGTGGCCATGGCGGTCCTCCATAACTGTCTTCATCATTCTGAGTATTTGCATAGACTAACAACTCACCACCTTCAATGACAAGAGAAACGATGATAGACACAAGTGTTTTTCTGTCTTTAGGAGGTAAAGACTGAATTGTAAGTCCTTCATAGACAAAGTCATACTTCCCGATAGATGACTCAGGCATATCATAGATATCACCTACATGAAAATCAACCTTACTTTCAGGATGTCTTTTCTTTGCCAACGCAATAGCAGAAGGAGAAATATCTATAGCGTCTACTTCATAACCATGCTTTTCCAGGATCAGTGCATCATCGCCTAAACCACACCCGATGACCAAAGCTTTTTTACCTGAGACAACATCATGTTGACTTAAATGTTTTTCCAGATACACATTCGGAGCAAGTGTCGCCCATGGTATAGCAGCCAGGTCTTCATGGTCTGCATTTTCATATATCGATTCAAAAAAGTTTTTCTTTTCCATTATTACCTACTTTGTAAAATATTTCTAAAATGTTTTCTATTTTATGAACAACAACCCTCATCACTCTTTGTTGGTGTACATGAAGGGGTCTCAGAAAACTTGCCAAACGATGGAACACAACATCCGTCTTGGGTATCTTTTGTATCTATACCAAATACTTCTATATCATCCATAGAGTGATAATTCTCCCAAATTAAACCAGTGGGGTCTGTAACCCAATACTTGTTTGACTCTTTATAACAACAAACAGCACCCTCTTCTACTTTTCCTTTGATCCCTTTCGCCTCAAATTCATGTTGCGCTTCAAGTAATGCTTCATCACTCTCATACTGTACGCCTAAATGATTCAACCCTTTTTCATCCCCTCTTGTTGAGATGGCAAAATTAAGTGAAAGGTCATCCACCAGCCATTGTGCATAATCTTCTTTTACTTTTGTTGCCTCCGCACCAAACTGAACATTATAAAAAGCAATGCTCTCTTCTATATCATCCACTGAAATATGTATATGTAATCTTCTTTTTTCATCCATTTTGTATCCTTTATATCGTTGGAATGATTATATCGTAAACAAGTTGTTTTCTATTTCCAACAACTTCTGCTTCGCTTCCAATCCTCCGGCATAGCCAGTTAAAGAACCATCAGATCCGATGATACGATGACAAGGAATGAAGATAGAAATGGCATTGGCACCCACAGCAGAGGCCACAGCTCTCACTGCTGTTTTATGGTCTATAC
>NZ_JBATIY010000013.1:0-44966 GCF_049668085.1 Sulfurovum sp.
GTGGATGATGAAGTGCTTCTTAATGAGATCAACCCTATTCCTGGTTCTATGGCGAATTATCTGTTTGAAGACTTTGAAGGTATGGTACAAAGACTCTCAAGTAACCTACCTAAAGAACAAAACATAGCGGTAGATTACCAATACATCCATTCGATCCAGAGTGCAAAAGGGAAAGCGTAAACTTTCCCTACCCCAAAAAAATAACGCTTTCCTAATAGTTACTCTACAAAATATAAAAAAATTATAAAATCTTATATGAAATATGAAAGATTTCTTTCTGTAACACAAAAGTGTTAATTATGTGTTAAATATAATATAAACTATGCATTTTCATTGCCATTTAAGTGATTGTGGTCTAGAATAAGTGCGTATTTTTATAATATAGAGATAACCATGGGGAGGGTACATGAAGAAAATTGTGATGCTCGTATTACTGTTATTAACTGTACTACAAGCCGAGTCTTTAGGCGTAAATGAAAAATTAGGTGAATATGTTCCACTTGATCTAACATTTATTGATGAAGACGGAAAAAGTAGAACACTCAAAGAGTATATGGATGGAAAGCCAACTATTCTTTCTTTGAACTACTACCGATGTGCGGGAATTTGTGGCCCACAACTGGCAGATATGGCAAAAATGCTGTCTAGACTTGATCTGGCTGAAAACACTGACTACAAAGCATTGACTATCAGCTTTGCACAGGATGAAACACCACCTTTAGCAAAAGCGAAAAGAAAAACGTATTTGGAATCGATGGATAGACCATATGTGCAAGATGCATGGCATTTTTTATTGAGTGAGAATAACTCTTCAGCTATCATAGCTGATAAAGTAGGATTCACCTATAAAAAAGTTATTTCAAAAGCAGGTGTAGTGGACTGGATCCATGCTGCAACATTAATTGTCATTTCACCAGAAGGAAAGATCACGCGTTACCTTAATGGTATCGAACAACTTCCATTCGATGTTAAAATGGCAGTGTTGGAGTCAGCGGAGGGGAAGGTTGGACCAACCATAGCTAAAACATTACTGTACTGCTTCACTTACGACCCAAAAGGAAAAACATATATTTTTGCTTGGGAAAAAGTAGTTGCCACAGTGATACTAATCATTACAATCATCTTTTTTATCTGGCTTGTTAAAGCAGGAAGAAGAGATCAAGAAGAACATCAAAACCAAAGGAGAAACTTAGATGAGTAAAACTTATTTCGACGAAACACACTGTGCCATTGGGCACCCTAAAAGTACATTCATGCAGTGGATGCTTACTGTTGACCATAAAAGAATTGGTATTATGTATGCAGCTGTTATGTTTGTATTCTTTTTTGTAGCTGTATTTACAGCATTTATTATGAGATTGGAACTGTTCGCACCAGGTGGGCAGTACATGGACGGAGATACATTTAACCAGGCGTTTACACTTCATGGTGTAATTATGATCTTCCTTTTTATTATTCCAGGGATTCCTGCGATATTTGGAAACATTGTTATGCCACTTATGATCGGTGCGAAAGATGTATCTTTCCCGAGACTTAACTGGTTTACATTCTGGCTATATATCGCTGGTTGTTGTATTGCACTTGCATCACTATTTATTGGTGAAGGTGTAGCAGATACAGGTTGGACATTCTATGCACCATACTCAATGAACACAGGAACAAACGTTATTATGGCGCTTGTAGCTGCATTTGTTCTTGGTTTTGCTTCTATTCTTACAGGTCTTAACTTCCTGGTAACGATCCACAGACTTAGAGCACCAGGTATGACATTCTTTAAAATGCCACTATTTGTATGGGGTATCTACGCAACTGCATGGATTCAGCTTCTTGCTACACCAGTTGTTGGTATTACGCTTATTCTTGCAATTTTAGAAAAGTATTTTGGTATTGGTATTTTTGATCCGGCAAAAGGTGGGGATCCAGTATTATTCCAACACTTATTCTGGATCTACTCTCACCCGGCTGTTTATCTTATGATTCTTCCAGCATTTGGTATTATGTCTGAGATCATCCCTACTTTCTCAAGAAAAGAGGTATTTGGATATAGAACGATCGCTCTTTCATCAGCGTCAATTGCTGGTATCGGTTACTTAGTATGGGGTCACCACCTCTATACATCAGGTATGTCAGATGTTGCTAAAACAGTATTCTCATTCTTGACTTTCTTTGTTGCTATTCCAACAGGTGTTAAGTTCTATGACTGGATTGCTACAATGTACCAAGGTAAAATTGTTCTTTCAACTCCTATGATATGGGCTTTAGGAACAATTATTACTTTTGCTATCGGTGGTATCACTGGAATTACGATCACAATGATCGGTATGGATATTCACTTACAAGATACTTACTATACTGTTGCTCACTTCCATTATGCTATTCTTGGTGGGGTTGTATTCTTGATGTTTGCCGGTATGCACTACTGGTTCCCACTTATTACAGGTAAAATGTATAACGAAAGAAAAGCAAAAATTGCTTTCTACCTAAACTTTGTTGGATTTAACCTTCTATGGTTCCCAATGTTCATCGCCGGTTACTACGGTATGCCAAGACGTTACTTTGACTACCTTCCAGAGTTCCAAATCTATCACCAGCTTTCATTTGTTGGTGCAGTGATCTTCATCGCTGGTCTTATCTATATGTTCTGGGTATTCTTTAAAGGTTGGACAAAAGGTGAGGCAGCAACGCCAAATCCATGGAATGCAACAACACTTGAGTGGCACTTACCAACATCACCACCACCGTTAGAGAACCATACTAAAGTACCTTATGTTGACTTCGATCCATACGAGTATCACCATGGTGAACCAGTGGTTAAATTTAATTATGAAACTATGCAAAGGATTGACTAATGGGACACGAATACGTACCTGAGATCGCGACAGACCGCGAGGGGAACCAGCATGAGGTTCAAGGATGGCAAGGTGACTTTTACGGCGGGAAACTAGGTTTCTGGCTGTTTATGTTAACAGAAGTAATGATGTTTGGAGCGATGTTCCTTGCACTTGCTTACTATAATACATTACACCCTCAAGATTTTTTAGATGCATCAGCATCTTTAAATAGACTACTTGGTGGTACAAATACAGTAATTCTACTTGTGTCTGCACTTACAATGGGTCTAGGGTTACTAAAAATGAGAGCCGGTGATGTAAAAGGTGCTAAGCTTATGATCTGGGCAACTATCATATTAGCAACAGCATTCTTGATCATCAAAGGTTTTGAGTGGAGAGCGGAGTATAATCACGGTATCTTCTTGATGCATGATAAGTTATTACCTGAGTCAACTTTACCATTTGGTCAAAAATTATTCTTTGGTCTTTATTTTTCAATGACTGGACTTCATGGAGTTCATATTATTATTGGTATTGGTCTTATGTTATGGCTACTTAAGCGTATAAATGCTGGTAACGTAACACCGGATCATTATATTTTATATTGGAATATCGCACTCTATTGGGACATCGTACACCTTATTTGGGTATTTGTATTCCCTTATTATTATATGATCGGAGCAGGAGGAGTTACAGGTGGACACTAAAACAGTAAATTATCAAGAAGAGAAAAAAGTATATTATAAAGTACTTGTAGGACTGTTATTATTAACAGCAGTGACATTTATACAGCCACATATGTTTATGACACATTCAACATTTTTGGCACAAATGCTAATTGCAGTAGTGAAAGCATATTTAATTGTTATCTACTATATGCACCTAAAAGGTGAGAAACTGATTACAGCCATGGTATGGTTTTCATTAGCACTTGTAACAGTATTCTTTCTGATCGTAATTGGTATAGATGTACCAAATTTCCAATATGGAGCTGAAAGTCATATTACTGCTCCTGCAGCACACTAAGAGGGGTTTTATTTATGAGTAATAAATTAGAAGGATTTAGTTCAAGTGCATCAAGCTTTAACGCAGATATGGATTTTGCATTTTGGCTGCACGTATGGATTTCGGTAGCACTATTTTTATCAGTAGTTGTACCGATGTTCTATTTTGCATGGAAGTACCGTGCAGATAAGGTTAAAAATGAAGATGTCGGTAACTTGACTCACCATACCGGTTTAGAGTTAACGTGGACGATCGTACCAATCATCGCAGTGATGATTTTCTTTTACTACGGTAATACAACCATGCAAATGTTCAGAACAATGCCGGCTGAATCACAAAGTATTGTGATCAATGTTGAAGGATCTAAATGGAAATGGAAGTATGAATACCCAGCAAATGCAAGTGGGTATGTTCATAAAATTGGTGGTGTGTTTAAAAAACCAGTAATGGATGAGAATGGTAAAGTCATTGAACCGGGTACAATGGGTATCTCTGCACTTTATGTACCAGTAAATACAAACATTATTTTAAAAATGAGTGCACCATTAGACGATGTGATTCACTCATATTATATACCTGCTTTCCGTATGAAAGAAGATGTTGTTCCTGGACGAACAACAAAACAATGGTTCAATGCAAATCAAGTGGGTGAGTATGATGTAGAGTGTGCTGAATACTGTGGTACACTTCACTCTTATATGTATTCAAAGGTCGTTGTTATGGAAAAAGATGAGTATAATGCTTGGTTCAACAGTACTCAAGAGACTCCAAAAGGTAATTTTGCTAAAACAGGTGATTCACTATTGAGAGACAATGGATGTAAACAATGTCATGCAATTGAAAAAGATACTAGACTTATTGGACCTTCTCTCAAAACTAGATTCAGTAAAGAACAAGTATTAGATGTCATCAAGAATGGTCAAGATCAATTTGGTTATCCTATGGGAGCAATGCCAGCTGGGTTGGCTTTAGGTAAAGATGCTGAAGAAATCGCTGCATATGTAGCTGGTGGAATGAAAGGTCAACAACCTGCATCATTTTCTGCATGTTCTTCATGTCATGGTGAAGATGGCAAAGGAATGGGTGGAATGTCTCCGAATCTTGTAGGATATGATGCTACACTTTTGAGCCAGGTATTTAAACACGGTAAAGAAGGTACAATCGGTAGAATGCCAGCATACCCTGATATGACAGAAGAAGATATTTCACTAATTGCTGAATATCTTGACAAGAATAAATGATAAAAGATTTTTTTATTGTTACAAAGTTCGTTCTCTCTTTTGCAGTAAGTTTATCTGCACTCTTTGCCTATATCATGGCAAAGGGAGAGATTGGTCCGGATATGTTTCTTGCTACCTTCTCAGTACTTCTAGTAGCGATGGGGGTTTCTACTCTTAATCAAGTACAAGAGTATAGAGAAGATTCCAAGATGGAACGTACAAAGAATCGTCCTATCGCAGCGGGTCGTATGTCACCTCGTACAGGAACGATCATAGCTGTTGTTTTGATCTTGCTCTCGTTTGCTTTCATCTATTCACTTTTGGGGCTTACCGGTATAAACTTTTTTGCTTTTGCCTTTCTTTGGTATAATCTCATGTATACACCTTTGAAGAAGAGATCTGCTTTGGCAGTTGTGCCTGGTGCAATACTGGGGGTAATCCCACCTGCAATTGGTTGGCTTGTTGCAGGGCATTCATTGTTTGAGTTGGAATTCATTGCCTTAGCGGTATATTATTTTATATGGCAAGTACCACATTTTTGGTTATTGGTGATGTTATTTCACGGTGACTACAAAGATGGGGGTTATCCAACAGCAATGCGTTTATTTGGTGAAGGTACACTGCAAAGACTAACATTTGTGTGGTTGGTACTAACTATACATGCAGGTATATTTTTGGTATATACATTTAATGTCTATTCAAATATCACTATTGTACTTGCTGCAGCACTAGGTATCTGGGCGTTTCTCACCTCAATGAAACTGCTCAAAAAAGAGTTTAAACTTACAGATGCGCGTGCAATTTTTTGGAAGATCAATGCAGCCTTTTTGGGTATCATTGTACTTCTAAGTGTTGATGAGTATATTAAACATCATCTGTAACACACTTCAAATGGTAGAAGAAATTTCTTCTGCTATTAATCTCTAGTTTATTAAATTTAACTACACTTCTATAGCAATATCCCAAGGAAAAACCATGCAAGAAAAACAATATAGCATTCAAACTATCGCAGAGAGCGTTTTTAAAGAAAAGAATAACAAAATAAAAAAAAGACTCATTTATGATAATTCAAAATTTGGAGGATTGAGTAGTAAGTGGATCAAGTTAGCTTTTTTCATTTTACCTTTTGCAATGTATGCAGCCATTTTTAACCCTGCATCTTTTAAGGAGTTAGGCATAGCACAAGCGATTGTATTTTATATTATATTACTTGTATTTGCTATGCAGATCATTGTGGCAGTCTCATACTTTAATAATAAAAAAGTACTCAAAACAGCTACAGAAGCATGGGAGAAGTATTTCCCGGGTGTAGAGATGAAAATGATACTCTCCTCTGGTGCCACACCGTATAAAGATTTTAAAACGCATTATGAAAAAGCACTCAGTGATGGATTGGATGGGGAAGTATTTAAAGAGAGAATGACTCAGGCATTTAATCAAATGGAAGATGATAATACACATCTGGTTGAAGCAATGAAAAGAGATAAAGAGAAAAGAGAAGGTAAATAGTATGTTAAAGATTTTTGTCACATTAAGCTTATTTATTTTATCTACACTTTCAGCATCACAGAGTGAAACATTAAAAGTTTTATGTGGTGATAATAATGCAACAGCATGTTATGAGTATGCACTGCCTATGGTTACAGGTGATAATGCAAAGGTACAGGATATCAAAGAAGAGGGTATGAGTTATATACGTAAGGCATGCATACTTGAGGAAAATAGAGCTTGTGATATTATGGGGGATAATTACTACAAGGATAAAGGTTACCGTGCGGCTATACCATATCTTGAAAAATCATGTGCAAGAGGTATTAAATCTGCATGTGAAGCTATGGGAACTATTTATCGTGACGGGCATGATGTAAGACAGGATGATGTAAAGTCAAGAGAGTACTACGAACAAGCATGTGAATTAGAAAGTGGTGATGCCTGCTATAATGTTGCTATCATATATCGCGGTGGATTTGGTGTAACTAAAAGTCGTGTGAAAGAAAAAGAGTATTATAAAAAGGGCTGTGATGCAGGTCTGAAAGCCGGGTGTGATAGATTCACAGATTTAGATAATGAAGACAAAGGTATAGAAACCGGGATCTGGGCTACAATCAAGGGTTGGTTTCAATAATTATCTTCTTTACAGGACCATATTTAGGAGTAAATTACTCCTAAAAAAATCAATAAACTTGATTAAATAAATAGGATAAAATTACTCCTTTGATGCCTTAACAGGCCCCATATATACGTCAGATGTAACCTTTTCCCTCAAATAAAATTATTAAAGAATTATTTAAGTACACTTATAATCAAATAAGATTATAATAATTATTGAGTGTTGTAATTAATTTACAGCATATAATTTATACAAGGGGGTATGCATGCAATCAAACGCAGCATTGGAATATGATTATTCAATAGCAAAACTGTTTACATATACAACAATTTTGTTTGGATTTTTAGGTATGTTAGTCGGTACAATTATTGCCGCACAAATGGCATTTCCTGAATTAAACTATCTATTGGGTGAGTATGGGACATTTTCAAGACTTAGACCAATTCATACAAATGTAGTGGTATTCGGATTTACGGTAAGTGCCATCTTCGCTACATGGTATTATCTGGGTCAAAGGGTACTGAAAGTATCTATGGCAGAATCTAAGTTCATTATGGTTGTTAGTAAAATCCATTTTTGGCTTTATTTTGTAGGGGCATTACTTGCGACAATTACACTTTTATTAGGTATCTCAAGTGGTAAAGAATATGCACAGTTTGAGTGGTTTATCGATCTTGTGATCGTTGTGATCTGGGTTCTGTGGGGTCTGTCTATGATGGGACTTATAGGAATTAGAAGAGAGAAAGCACTTTATATCTCTGTATGGTATTATCTAGCTTGTTTCCTTGGTATTGCTATGTTGTACTTATTCAACAATATGGCTTTACCTACTTACCTTATGACTGAGGGATTAGGTTCTATCACTCACTCAGTATCTATGTATTCTGGAACAAATGATGCTCTAGTACAGTGGTGGTATGGACACAATGCGGTTGCATTTGGATTTACTGTACCTATTGTTGGTATGATCTACTATTTCCTTCCAAAAGAGTCTGGACAAGCGATCTATTCATATAAGCTTTCTTTACTTTCTTTCTGGGGATTAATGTTCGTATACCTATGGGCTGGTTCACACCATCTTTTATGGTCAACTGTTCCAGACTGGATGCAAACAATGGGTTCTGCGTTCTCAGTAGTACTTATCTTGCCATCTTGGGGTTCAGCAATTAACATGCTCCTTACGATGAAAGGTGAGTGGAATCAGTTAACAGAGAATCCACTGATCAAATTCATGATACTTGCTTCAACATTCTACATGTTGTCAACTATTGAAGGTCCTATCCAATCGATCAAATCAGTCAATGCAATTGCGCACTTTACAGACTGGATCCCAGGACACGTGCATGATGGTGTACTTGGTTGGGTTGTATTTATGGTTATGGCTGCATTGTTCCATATGGCTCCTCGTATGTTTAAAAGAGAGGTTTACTCTAAAAAGCTTATGGAGACTCAGTTCTGGCTTCAAACAACAGCTGTTGTTCTTTACTTTACATCACTGTGGATCGCAGGTATCACACAAGGTATGATGTGGAGAGCAGTTGATGAGTATGGTAACTTGATGTATAGCTTTATTGATACAGTAAATGTACTCCATCCTTATTATGTGATCAGAACTGTTGCCGGTGTTATGTACCTTATTGGGTTCATGATGTTTGCTTACAATATGATAAAAACTATAACTTCTTCTAAAGAGATTACAGAAGAACCACAGTTTAGAACGCCTATGGCATCAGGGAGGTAGGTATTATGTTTCATTGGTTAGAAAAAAACCCATTCTTCTTTGCTGCGGCAATTTCGATTGTAATTGCGTTTGCAGGTCTTATTGAGATCGTTCCAAACTTCTCATTGGCTGCAAAACCAACAATTGATACGAAACCTCGTACCGTTCTTGAACTTGCGGGTAAAAATGTTTATATTAAAGACAACTGTCACTCATGTCACTCACAGTTGATCCGTCCGTTTAAATCTGAGACAGATCGTTACGGTGACTACTCACTTTCTGGTGAATATGCATATGACAGACCATTCCTTTGGGGTTCAAAAAGAACTGGTCCGGATCTTCACCGTGTAGGAAACTACAGAACAACAGATTGGCATGAAAACCACATGTTGAATCCTTCTGAGATCGTACCAGGTTCTATTATGCCGGCATATAAGCATCACTTTACAAATCTAGCTGATATCGAAACTGCGTATGCAGAAGCGGTAACAGTTAAAAATGCATTTCATACACCATATGGTCCAGAGTTCAAAAGAACTAGAGCTGCATGGGAAGCACACAGACCAAAAGTTGTTGCTGATGCAAAAGCTATCGCTGATGATATGAAAAACAAAGATGTTAAAGAAGCAGTTGCGAATGGTCAAGTACCTGAGATCGTAGCATTGATTGCTTACCTTAACAGCTTAAAGTAGGCGAGATAAAATGGACATTAGAGATATTCAAGGCTATGCCAGTTTCTTTATGACCATTTTTTTGGTAGTGATGCTGTATGGATATATTGTACATCTATACAGAAGTGAAAAAAAAGGTGAGCGTGATTTTGAAAAATATGGGGATATTGCACTTGATGATGAAGTCACAAGTACACCTGTAGAAGATAAACCCGCTTCACAAAGAGAATACAAGGAGGAGAATAAATGAATGCATTAATGATAAAAGCGTTGGGATTTGCAGCGTTGTTAATTATTGCAACGATTGCAGTAGTAAACAGCTTGGATATGGATGTTCTTGCTGATGATATGACTGCGATAACAATGGGTGGTGCTATTGCAGTTGCAACGATCACAGCAGGTGTTGCGGTTAAATATATCAATCAGATTAAATCTGATACTGCAGGTGGTGAACTTGCAGAGGAAAATTGGGATGGGATCGGTGAGTATAAAAATGAGCTGCCTTCAGGTTGGGCATATTCATTCTTAGCACTGTTCCTTTGGTCAATGTGGTATGGTTTGATAGGTTATCCTGTGAACGCGTATAGCTCGATCGGTGAGTATAATGAAGAGGTTATAGCTTATAATAAAAAGTTTGAAGAGACTCATAAAAATGCAGATGAAGCAACACTAAAAGAGATGGGTGAATCAATCTATCTAGTGCAGTGTGCCCAGTGTCATGGTAATTCTGGTGATGGTCTTTCTGGTAGAGCACAAGATTTCTCAACTAGAATGACTAAAGCACAAGTTTTAGATGTGATCAACAACGGTCAAAACCAACTTGGCTATCCATTAGGTATGATGCCTCCTGCTACAGCACAAGGTGAACATGCTGAAGAGATCGCTGCATATGTGGCTGGTGGTATGAAAGGTGAACAACCTGCATCATATATTGGAGCATGTAGTGGATGTCATGGCGCTGATGGTAAAGGGAACGGTGGAATGTCACCAAACCTTGTAGAGTATGATGCTGCGGTAATGAGCCATACATTGCAACATGGTAAAAAGGGTATACTTGGTAAAATGCCATCATTTAAAACGCTCATTACACCAGTACAAGAGAAAGCTTTGACTGTATATGTTCAGTCATTGTCAAACTAAGGAGTTTAATATGTCAGAAAATACAAAACGAAGTGTATTTGGTCTTCATGGGATATTTGGGATATTGATCTCGATCGTAGGGTTAATTGCAATTCTTGTTGCTTTGCAGCTTATGGCTATTGTTACACAAAGAGAAGCAGCAGTAAACCCATATGACCCGACAGCTATCAGAGATATAAATAACCTTAAACAGATAGATGTGAATAATAAACAATTTGCATTTATTGATGCAAAAAAGGATAAATAATGATTAAATATATGGATAAAGTACTTATTGCATGTATGGTATTTGCAGCTATAGCGGCAGTTTATTTGTCATTTAGTGGCAACCTTTTATATGTAGGGTAAAATATGTTCAAAGCAACAGTAAGGGCAACCTTGCTTGCTTTGGTCCTTCCACTTCTTCTAAACGCTACACATATACTCAAAGATGACATTTTAAAAATTGAAGCTTCACAACTTATTAATGAGATGGGTGATGAACTTTTTGCAAAAACGGGTATCAATGGATATGTAATTGCAACCAACGAATATTACCCAGTTGGCTTTAATTTTGTAGAGTATAGCAAGAAGTTTAAGAAGGACATGAGCAAGCCTTATGTATTATTTATCTTTGCACCACAAGCAAAAATAACTGAACAGGCAGACATGAAGGGTCGAGTAGGATTGATCCCTTCATCTGATGAAGTTCGAAGCTTATATGACTACAATAGAGTCAGAGATGCTGGAGTTGATGTGGTTGCTGTAAAAGATAGCAACGAAGAGGAAGATAAACATAACATTGGTGTATTGCAGGCTTTTTCAGAGCTTGCTGATAATATTGCAGAGTCAAAAGGCATCGAACTTACTAAAACGATACCTAATGAGACACAAACGATGGTCTGGATATTAAGGTTTTTTATCTATATCGGTTCCATACTGGTACTCTGGATTTATGTAATTAGACCACGATATATGAGGATGAAAAATGGAAGCAAATAACAAAAAAACCTATTGGCCGCATATGATATTAGGGTTTCTTTTTATTGGGATCTTCTTGGGCTATTGGACTATAAAATCAGCTTCATCGATGCCGGTACAAGAGTCCAATCAATATATGCTCAAGTATCAGATGGCAGACATGAATATCAATCAGATTGAGAAATTGAAAATGGCATTTGATAAAGCATATGCTATTAATATTGTTAATGCAGAAACGATGGTCATGATTGACAATGTAAATAGTAACAGGCCCCAGCCAAATGCAGTGAAGTTATCAAAGGGGGCTAATGTATTCACGTATGAAGTGGTTAAAAAAAATGGTACAAATGTACCTGATGCTAATGTAACATTTTTACTGACTCAGCCTCACAGTAGACGTGAAGACCAGCTTTTTGTGAATGTTCCATATGTTGATGGAACATATCAAATTTCAGATGTGAATATCACGAAAGCGGGAAGATATTCGCTACAACTAAGAGTAGAAGTCGCTGATGCAATGGGTTACTCTGAAATAGCTGCGTATCTCAAACCATAAACTGTAAACCTTTAAGACAAGGTATCCCCTTGTCTTAGACTTTCTCTGTCAATATGACAGATTTTTCTTTTTTATCTTCTACTCTATGCTATACTGCTTAACATGAATCAACTCCATATTTATCCAACATCACGAGCATTAAGAACAGTAAGTTCTGAACATAAAGAACAAGATGGTTTTTTACCTGGACTTATGCGTATGGATGAGTTTGAACAGCGCGCCATACTGCTTGAAAATAAAATACAGATTGATCCCCTGCAACGTATACTGCTCCTACGTAAAGCTGCAGCATTTGAAGCATTTGAAGATTTAAATCTTGACCTCTCATTAGTACGGTTCTTTACAAAGAGTGATGCACTGTTTAAATTTTTTGAAGAGTTGGCAGCAGAACAGATAGATTTTTTAACTTTGGCCGAGGCAGATGCCTATGCAGAGTTTGGTGCACACTTGGAGATACTTCAGAGACTTTTGGAAAACTACCAAACACTTTTAGAGGAGAGAGGCTACACAGACAAGGCTTTTATCCCCACTGGTTACATGCTTAATAAGGGCTTTTTGCAAGCCTATGAGAGTGTAGCCGTACATCTTGAAGGGTACTTAAGTTATTTTGAGCTGATGTTACTTGAAAAGATCTCAAAAGAAGTATCACTGACTATACACTATACCACTTCCAAGTTCAACAAAAAAATGCAAGAGCGTTTTGAGTCGCTAGGCATTATTTTAGAAAATGACCAACACATCCATTTTTCAATGACGGATAAAAAAGTCTTAAGTATGCAAAAAAATGAGAGTGCTATTGATGCAAAGGTTTATGCTGTAGAAGAGAGAGAAGAGCAGGTTGCTGTAGCATTTGCCAAGATAGAAGAGATGGTAGGCTCTGGGTTGAAACCTGAAGAGATCGTACTGATACTCCCAGATGAGAGCTTTAAAGAACACTTTACACTTTTTGACAGACATAATAACCTGAACTTTGCGATGGGATATGATTACAGTAAGGGACGTATCTATAAATCATTAGAGGCACTTTACGGGTACTGGAAAAGTTTTGATAAAGAGAGTAAAAAACTGCTTGAGCGTTATGGCTTTAACATTGAAGAGATAGAAAAGATATCTGCTAGCAAGAAAATGAATATGGGAGATTTTTTTAGCTGTATAGATGGATTGGGATTACACGAGAGCCCATTGTTAGAAGGAAAGAAAAAAGAAAAGTTCAATGAGCGGGTGTATGAGAAATATCTGCACTTCATTAAAGTGTTAGAAGGTGAAGAACTGGGATTAAAAGAGTGGCTCTTTTTATGGCTTAAGTCACTTTCGAAAGTGACAATGGATGATGTACGCGGCGGGAAGATCACTGTTATGGGAGTGCTTGAGACCAGAGGTGTGTATTTTGAAGGTGTTGTCATCGTAGATTTTAATGAAGGGGTAGTACCTGCAACTTCCAGTAAAGATCAGTTCCTGAATTCAGCAGTACGTGCTTTTGCAAGCCTACCAACAAAAAGTGATAGGGAAGCGTTACAAAAGCAGTATTACAAACGCTTACTGGAGCAAGCTTCCCAGTCAGTCATACTCTACAGTACTTCAGACAATAAGCTACCCTCAAAGTTCCTTTATGAGTTAGGTCTATCTAAAGCAGAACAGACACAAGCACAATTTGACCTGCTTTATGCACAACCTTCACAACTTAAGGTTGAAAATGTTCCTCTTATAGAGCATTTTAATGCACAGGATATCACCTGGTCGGCTTCACGACTAAAGACCTATTTGGAATGTAAGAGAAAATACTATTACCGCTACATACAGAAGATAGAGGCTAAAGAAGATGATGAACTCAATGAGGGTTCCTTTTTACATACTGTACTTGAACGCATACATGAGAGAAATGACCACTATACTTCAAGTAAGGACTTAGCATTAGCCATACATAAACAAATAGACATCCTTCTCCCTTTTGATGATGCTAAAACTGCCTATAGAAAACTGCTTTGGAAAGAGAAGCTAAAAGGGTATATAGAGATACAAATAGCACATTTTCAAGCAGATTGGAAAGTGATACACAGAGAAAAAGAGTTTAGCGCAGAGATAGGCGGGTTGCGCTTCAAAGGACGCATCGACCGTATAGATCAGAATACTACAGATACTTTGGTGCTGGATTATAAAAGCGGGAATGTGGATAAAGAACCAAAAAAACTAAACCCCGAGAAGATCACAGATTTCCAGATGAGCATCTACTCGCAGCTGTTGGCAGGTAAATACCAAAATATCTCTTTGGCTTTTTTAAAGATACTAGATGGAGGAGAGATGCAGCAAGTGACACTGCTTGAAGAGAGAAATACACTTTTGGAGGAGCATATATCTACATTGAAACAAACTAAGCGTTTTGTGGCTGAAAAATGTGAAGATCTGCAAAAATGTAAGTGGTGCGAGTTTACTTTAATGTGTGGAAGAGGGGAGTACTTATGAGTTTTAAACCTTATCTTGCTTACTCAGCTTCAGCGGGAAGCGGAAAAACCTTTGCACTCTCAGTTCGTTATATATCATTGCTCTTTATGGGAGAGTCTCCGAACAGCATACTTGCAGCAACTTTTACGAATAAAGCAGCAGCAGAGATGCGTCAAAGGGTGGTGGACTCTTTACGGAACCTGGGGGAGAATGAAGCATTTTTAGATGCTATCGTGGTTCAAACAGGATTCACTAAAGAAGTATTGTTTGCAAAACAGCCCGAAGTACTGGCACGGTTTTTAGCTTCCAGTGCTTACATCGTAACACTGGACAGCTTTTTTTCGGGTATTTTACGCGCGGCTTCTTTGGAGTTGGGGCTTGAACCGGATTTTGTCACTAAAGAGCAGGGTGAAGATGCGCTGGAAAAGCACTTTTTAGATGAGATACAAGTAAACGGTTTACTTTCTAACCTGGTAAAACTTGCGATGGATATCGAAGATAAACGTTTTGGTAAGATCTTTGATCTGATGCAGAACTTCTATAAAGTGGACCCACTCTTAGCCGATCAAAAAGAGACAGGCATAAATGTGTCAAAACAAGAAGAGATGTGTGAGGTTTTACGCCTAAAAATGATAAACGAACTTGCAGATGCAGGTGCTGCGGCACGTTGTATGGGTCAGTTTGAAACGAAGAGTATCAAAGAACTTTTTGTTAAAGGACTTTTTGAAAAAGAGACTTTAGGAGAACACAGCTGGTTTAAGAAAGTAGCCAATAATGAGATGGAGGGGCTTTATGCTTCTTTGAAATCAGAGTTGGAAAAATGGGCGCAGGCTAAAGAGTCCATAGTGTTACAAAACCTTTTTCATATCTATGACTATTATAAAAATGCTGTTATTACAAATGCTAAAAGTTCAGGTGTACTTACCTTTGATGATCTGACCTATTTTACCTACAGACTTTTACATGAGAGTATGAGTAAAGAATTCTTATACTTTAAAATAGATGCTAAGTTCAAACATATACTGCTTGATGAATTTCAAGATACATCTACCTTGCAGTTTTTCTTACTTAAACCCCTTATTGATGAGATCTTTTCTGGACATGGTCAGAGTGAATTTAAGAGCTTCTTTTATGTGGGAGATACCAAGCAGTCACTCTACCGTTTTCGTGGCGGGGTAGAGGAGTTGTTTGACAAAGTGGCAGAAAATTATGGCGTAGATATACTACCTATGGACACGAACTATAGAAGTTCTAAAAATGTGGTGGAACAGGTCAATCGCTGGTTTGAAGAAACTATGGAGGGTTACACAGCGCAAAAGAGCAAGGTTGGAGCGTCTGAAGGATATGTAGAAGTGTTGGAGTCTGAAGAGCTCATCACTGAAGCAGTCACACAGGCTAAAAAACTTTTAGATCTGGGTGTACCTGCAGATGAGATCGCTTTTTTGGTACATACGAACAAAGATGGACAGAGTTTACAAGAAGCCTGTGAAAACGAAGGTATACATACCCTTTTAAAAACCTCTTCTTCTTTAAAAAATATGCCTAAAATAGCTGCGTTGGTTTCGATGTGTGAATATTTGTTCTTTGGGGAGAAGATAGATGCTCAGGCAATGCTTCTCAATGTAGGAAAAAATTTAGATGAGGTAGATCTCTCCTGGTTCTCTGCATTTATGTCTCCTTTGCAGGCTACAGACAGACTTGTACGTGAGTTTGGGTATTTTGATGACGACTTGAACATTTTAAAACTTTTGGAATTTGCTTCTGCCTTTTCTGATATACCAACATTTGTAGAAGAGTTTAAGAGTTCGAGTATCGCTGTGGCATCGAACTCTGTACACGGTGCAAAGATCATGACCGTACACGGTTCAAAAGGTCTGGAATTTGAATATGTCATACTCTTGGATAAACTAACACGCAAAAATGCTGACAAGTCTGCACTCATTTACCATTACGATGACAACCTTTATATAGATCAAATTCTTTACAGAACCAAAGGTAGAGAAAACTTCGATGAAAACTATGCTCAGATCATAGAAGAGAGAAAAGCTTCTGCGTTAAAAGACAGTAAAAATGTACTGTATGTGGCACTTACACGTGCTGTTGAAGGTTTGATAGTGATACGAAAGCCTAAAGAGTCTGTTTTTGATGAGATAGGAATGGAGCCACTATGCGTTGGCACATTGCGTGTAGAACATTTAGGGTCAAACCTTCAGCGAGAGAAAATGAGTCAATCTATTGTACTGTCAAATTATGGAACACAAGAGACTTCAGCACTTGATGAGGAAGAAGAGAAAGATTATGAAGCCATTCTTTTTGGAACGGCCTTGCATTATGCATTAGAGATGTTAGGTACATTTGATGAGGTAAGTTTATCTACGGCTATAATGTCGATGAACAATAGGTATGGACAGCAACTGAGCAGTGAGAGTAAAAGTGAGATAGAACAGCGCATCAGAGCACTCATAGAAAACCAAGCGTTTCAGACTTTGCTTCACGGTGCAAAGGTACGTAAAGAGCAATCACTGAGTTTCGAGGGTGAACTTAAACAGATCGATCTACTTTTAGAGTATAAGGATCATTATTTGGTTATAGATTATAAAAGCTCTAAGAAATATGCTATGAAACATCAAAATCAGGTTGGATACTATAAAAAAGCCATTACTAATATTACAGGAAAAAGAACAGAAGGAATGATCATTTATATTTTAGAAGGAGAAATTGAGAGCATAAACTTAAAATAATCTTAATTTAAATAAATTTTAAGTTTATGTGGGTACAATCCGTCCACAAAAGAACATTTACACGATAAATAGTTCTATTTAAACAAGGAAAATTCATGAAATTGACATCAGTTCTTAAACCTGCTGAAGTACAACGTGACTGGGTTTTGATCGATGCAGAAGGTAAAACTTTTGGTCGTATCTTAACTGAGGTAGCGACACTTCTTAGAGGTAAACACAAGCCATCATTTACTCCAAATGTAGATTGTGGTGATTATGTAGTTATCATCAATGCTGAAAAAGCGAAGTTCTCAGGAAGTAAACTTGACGACAAAGAGTACTTTACTCACAGTGGTTACTTCGGTTCTACTAAAAGTAAAAAACTTGATGATATGTTAGAAAACCATACTGAAAAACTTTTCAGACAGGCAGTAAGAGGTATGCTTCCAAAGACTACTCTTGGTAGAGCAATGCTTAAAAAGCTTAAAGTATATGCAGGTGCTGAACACCCACATACTGCTCAAATCAATAAGGAGGCGTAAGCATGGCAACTATTTATGCAACAGGTAAAAGAAAAGCGGCTATTGCTAAAGTTTGGATCACTCCAGGTAACGGTGAAATGCTTATCAACGGTAAAACACTTGACCAATGGTTAGGTGGACACGAAACACTTAAAATGAAAGTTAGACTTCCACTTGAAGCAACTAAGCAACTTGAGTCTATGAATATTAAAGCAACTACACTTGGTGGTGGTTATGCTGCTCAAGCAGATGCACTTAAGCATGGTATCACAAAGGCTCTTGTAGAGTTTGAACCATCTTTCAGAGCGATTCTTAAGCCTATGGGACTTCTTACGAGAGACTCAAGAGTAGTTGAAAGAAAGAAACCAGGAAAGAAAAAAGCGAGAAGATCTCCACAATTCTCAAAAAGATAGTCGATCTTTTTCCAAAGCTTGTCTTTGGAAAATCTCTTCGGAGATATTTTCGACTTCTTTCCCCAAGGTTTTTCCTTGGAACAGTCTACATGTGTTTTTCTCTTGCACACTATCTATACTTTTTTATTTATCTTATCCCACAACAACAAATATTACCAGAGTAAAAAATAATTACCCAAAAATAGTAAGATCATTTTGACACTTAAAATCAATAGTGTACCTATAATATTTCCTATTTGACAGGAAGTACAATGCTTATATTGTTTTCCCTCATACTGTGCATAGAAAAAATAAACAACCATAAGTAGTAAAAGAATCAGCATAAGAGTGTTTTCTGCACTTTTAAGGATATGAACAGTCTCTGTATTGAGAAAAAAACTCAAAAGCAAACCTAGTACACCTAGAATGAACCCATATTTGATAAGGTGAAGTATTCTGTCTTTTTTAAATACTGTAGGACAATCATTGTGATCGATCTCATCCGTACCAAATTCTAGTTTGTTATCAAAGAGCTGTTTCTCTTCCTCTGTCATCCTAATACGGAAGTTCGCTCCCAGCAAGTAGTCGGCTTTTCTTTGGATAGTGACGGCCAGGTCACCTTCAGCAGAGAGGAATTGCTGCTTTGCATCTCTGTCTTCATACATCACTTTTATTTTCTCGTACCGTTTTGTGGTTGCACTTAAGCTGGGAAAATACGCAGTACTCTCAGTAGGTGTAATGGTTCCTTCTCTTTTAATGATGACAGGATTTATGATCTCTAAAAAGTCTCCATTTTGTTTTATGACCATGACAGCCAAAGGAGAACCTATTTGAAAGGCTGCCAGTGCATTTAGGTTATTGGCCTCTATGGTATCTTTAAGATCTTGAATGAGTTCCAGTAGGGACTCATCAAAATGGCGTACAGGTCCGCCAAACTCCAAACTCATGACCGTAGGGTATTGTGTGATTTCTTTTATCATCTCTTCTCTTTAAAACGCTTATGCTATGTTTAGAAGGTTAAGATAAAAATAGAATAAAAGTTTAGGATATATGTACCTTAGAGACTCTAAGGTACAGTAGTTTTAGTGACTTTTGCTTACAACGATCAACATTTTGATGTTGATCACCATAAATCTAAAAAGTTGCCAGATCTTACAAGTACGCATGGCTCTTGCAAATTTCCCCGGGATCATTGTTAAGTTAAACTGCTCATTTTGAAAATTTACTTCTTCATTTTTCATGTTCTCTCCTTCAAATTATATAGTGTACATAGTGGGCTTATTCAGGGATAAGCGTCCAACCTGGCTTGAGTTTTGCTTTGTAGATGAACATATGGTGTAATATATGTTTGATCCAGTGACCAGCAAGACCGATCTCTCCAAATGTATAGTCTGTATCACGACCTGTTCCAGGGTATTTTTCAAAGTCTGGTACAACTGGATAAACTGTCATCGCCGCTGCTTGACCATCTAGCCATCCTTTACCGGCACTCGCAACACACGCGGCACCCATTTCTGCCATAGAAGCTTCATGAAGATGTGCTTTTTCCCCTTCTTTGATCAAGTCACATACAGAGTGGGCTACCGCCTTACCGATGATACCTGCAGGCATACCTGTTCTTGGTGGTGTAGGGTTGATCGGTGTTCCGTTTGGTGAACTCGCAGGTTTAGAGATAAGATGTGGAGGTGCGAACGCTATACCCGCTGCAAAGATGTTATCAAATGATGGGTTTTGGTATGTTCTTGGCCAGTCAGATGCTTTCCAGTTCTCATAAGCACCTGCATCATATTTTGCATCCACTTTCATAAATCCGTTTGGTGCAAAGAGAGTATCCGTCATGTCTGATCCATCTTTATCATAGGCTTTAAGACCTACACCTGCAAATGGAGGGATAAGCATTGAGAAGTCAAACTCCTCTTCACCCATTGAACCATCAAGAAGTTCATAATGGATCTTACCTTCTTCCACTTTGTTGACATGTGCACCGATGATCCACTCAACATTTCTTTCGGCATATAGAGATTCAGCAAAAAGCTTTGAACTTACAGCGTAACCTCCCACTTTCATGTGAAGTCCGCCCATACCGAAGTCACCAAGGAAAGCTTCATTTGAGATCCATTTGATATCTAACATATCACGGATACCCGCTTTTCTTGCTTCATGTTCAATGTTAAAGATGTACTCAAATGCGGCACCCTGACATGTACACATACCGTGTCCAGTACCCACAAGAAGTTTCTGTCTTTCGCCTGCTTTTGCTTTTTCAAATATTTTTGCAAGCTCATCATTTGCATGAACCGCGTGGTCCGCTGTACAAACAGAAACAGTATGCTCACCAAGCTCACCTTTACCGTTACCTAACCCTTCTGTTGCATCAAAGTTAAGTTTAGGACCTGTCGCATTTACAAGGTAGTCATACTCTAACTCTTCTGTTGCGCCAGCATCTTCTTCTTTAGTAGACTGAATAACGATATAGGGTTTATCGCTGCCCTCTTTACCATTAGGATGGATCTCTGTAGCCAATGCTTGTCTATAATCAATGCCTGCTTTTTCATAGATAGGTGCAAGAGGGAAAACGACTTCCTCTTTTGTCATCTGACCTACACCTACCCAGATATTAGATGGGATCCAGTTCCATTGAGAGTTGGGCGTAACTACTACTACCTCATGCTCTTTCCCAAGCCATTTTCTTGCGAATGTTGCTGTGGTGTGTCCTGCAACACCACCACCCATTACTATTAATCGTGCCATTATTCTTCCTTTTTGAACCATCATGAAATACCTGTTATCATAAATGGTTAAATTAAATGTTCATATAAAGTGTAAGATAGAGATGATTAAATCAAATTTAAAATTAGAATATTTTATGCAATTGATTAAGAAAACTTATGATTTTAGGGAATTATCATTTTATTGACTTTTGCATGACCCTTATTTTTCCTAAATTTTATAAATAATATTTATGAAATTAGGAGTGATAATGTATGAATTTAAACTATAATAAAATGATTAAGAAATCAGGTGTTATAAAAAGTTTTTTTATTAAAAGTTTTAATGTTTATACATTATCTTAATTGGTATGGAAGTATGATACTATTCGATTTAAGTTCTCCTTCTAGATTTAAAGAAAGGTATATCGAAAATAAATGAACAGATTCTTTGCTAAAATGTTTATCCTACTATGTATAAATATTTCTACTCATGCGAGTGTTTGGAATAATCCACATAGTTCAAAAAAAATAGAAACAGACACGCTGTTTTCATCATTTTCCGTACCACTTAAAAAACTTGACCCCGTGCAATCTTATAATGCAATTGAGTGGGCTGTAATTAGCCAGATCTATGAGCCACCTTTACAATATAATTACCTTAAGAGGCCCTATGAACTGGAACCTCTAGCCCTTATAAAAATGCCAGAGATCCGTTACTTAGATAAAGATAATCATGAAGTCGATGAGGATTCAAAAGATCTTATGTATTCAGAGTACCGTTTGGATCTAAGAAAAGACATTAAATATCAAAATCATCCTGCTTTTGTAAAAAATGCAGATGGTACATTGAAGTATAGCGGACTGAATGAAGACGCATTGGAAAAGATAAATTCTATTGATGATTTTAAAGAAGTGGAAACGCGTAGGTTGTTGGCTTCTGATTATGAGTATTCAATCAAAAGAATGGCTGTGAGACAAAACCATTCACCTATTTTAGACAATATGCAGGCTTATATTGTTGGATTAGAAACATTTTCGCAAAAAATAACAAAAATAGTCAAAGAGAAAGACCAGGCGGGGCAATGGACCGATCTTCGTGACTATTCCATTGAGGGAGTTCATGTAATCAATGACTCGGTGTTGATCATCAAGATAAAAGGGAAGTACCCACAATTTAGCTACTGGCTGAGTATGAATTTTTTTGCTCCAATTCCTTGGGAGGCAGATCTTTTTTACTATCAAAAAGGTTTGATTGAAAAAAACATAACATTGAATTGGTTCCCTGTAGGAACAGGTGCGTATTATCTGGCTGAAAATAATCCCAATAAACGGATGCGCTTGTTGGTCAATCCCAATTATCATCCTGAGAAATATCCTTCACTTAGTATCGAAGAGAGTCAAAAGTTGAAGGTGCCAAAAGAGTTACTGGAGGATTCCGGCAAGAAATTACCTTTTATAAAAGAGGTCATTTACTCTTTGGAAAAAGAGAGTATTCCCTTATGGAATAAGTTTTTACAAGGCTATTATGATGCATCTGGCATAAGTTCTGAAGCGTTCGATCAGGCTGTGCAAATCTCCTCAGCAGGAAGTATGGATTTGAGTGATGAAATGCGTAAAAAAGGGATCAAGATGAGAGGTTCGGTTGAACCCTCCATATTTTATATGGCTTTCAATATGACAGACCCTATTGTAGGCGGGTACACGGAGGCGGCCAAAAAGCTCAGACAAGCTATTAGTATCGCTCAAAATCAAGAAGAATATATCTCTATTTTTATCAATGAACGCGGAATCGCAGCACAAGGCCCTATCCCTCCTGGAATATTCGGTTATGAAGAGGGTGAAAAAGGTACGAATAGGGTGATTTATGATTGGGTTGACGGTAAACGTGTACGAAAACCTATGGAGATTGCCAAAAGATTGTTGGCAGAAGCAGGGTATCCAGGTGGTATTTCAGAGATAACAGGAAAAGTTTTGAAATTGCATTACGATGCTACAGCTACAGGTCCTGATGACAGGGCATTGATGGATTGGCAGCGTAAGCAGTTTGCAAAACTGGGAATCGAGTTAGTGATACGATCTACAGACTATAATCGCTTTCAGAGGAAAGTAAGAAAAGGGAAAGTACAACTTTTTTCATGGGGCTGGAATGCAGATTATCCCGACCCGGAAAATTTTCTCTTCTTACTTTATGGACCCAATGCAAAAGTGAAGACGAACGGTGCAGGTATCAATAGTTCAAATTATCAAAATCCAAAATTTGATGCACTGTTTGATGAGGTAAAAACTATGAAAAATAGCCCTGAAAGAAAAAAGAAGATAGAAAAAATGCTCGAAATAGTTAGAGAAGATGCACCATGGATATGGGGTGTTCATCCTACCTCAATGGCACTCTTCCACGAATGGTATCAAAATGTGTTGCCTCATGCAATGTCAAACAACACACTCAAATATAAACGTGTGAATGCAAAGCTAAGAGCAAGCAAGCAAAAAGAGTGGAATCAGCCTCAAATCCAGCCTTTGATCTTTTTTGTGTTGCTTATGATTATGATAGGCTTTGTATCTCATCGTGTTTATAAAAACAGACAAAAAGCTGTTATCGCTAAAGAGGAGCATTAAATGTTTGCCTATATTTTAAGAAGAATCATTTATGCCGTTCCCATATTGATAGGGGTGAACCTCATTACATTTATGCTCTTTTTTATGGTAAACAGCCCTGAAGATATGGCAAGAGCACAGTTGGGTGCAAAACAGATCAGCCCTCAAATGATACAGGCATGGAAAGAACAAAGAGGCTATGATAAGCCACTCTTCATCAATCTAAATGCACAAGGTGTTTCTGTGGTGACTGATACATTGTTTATGAAAGAGTCACTCAAGCTTTTCACTTTTAATTTTGGTGTATCGGACTCTAATCGTAATATAGGTTCAGATATCAAAGAGCGTATGGGACCTAGTTTGGCCATTGCATTGCCTACTTTTATGATCGCCCTGATCACTAATATATCACTGGCTTTGCTTCTGGTACTTTTTCGTGGGTCAGTTTTGGATACAAGTATGATGATCGTTGCTGTTATGATCATGTCTATCTCTGGACTTTTTTATATCATTGCAGGTCAGGTACTCTTTTCCAAAATGTGGCACTGGGTTCCTATCTCCGGTTATGATAGTGGATGGAGTGGGATCAAATTTATCATCTTACCTGTGATGATAGGTGTTTTTGCAGGGATCGGTTCAGGTGTGAGATGGTACCGCAGTATTTTTTTGGAACAGATAAACCAAGATTATGTCCGTACTGCAAGAGCGAAGGGTCTCTCAGAACTTAGAGTGCTCTTTGGACATGTTTTACGTAATGGGATGTTACCCATCTTGACTGGTGTGGTGGTTGTGATACCTTCACTTTTTATGGGAAGTTTGATCATGGAGTCTTTTTTTGGTATCCCTGGACTGGGTTCCTATACGATAGATGCTATTAGCTCACAGGACTTTGGGATTGTCAAAGCGATGGTCTTTTTGGGTTCGGTACTTTATATTGTAGGACTTATCTTGACAGATATCTCTTATACGTTGTTTGATCCAAGAGTGAAATTATGATATTTTCTTTACTTTGGACAGATATGTTGGTTTGGGGATTACTCAGTGTACTCATATTTCTCGGATGGGGAGCATCTCGTTCTCCTCAGGTAAGACAGCAGTGGCATACTATTTTCAGATCAAGTATTGCAATGGCTTCAACGATTATTTTGCTTTTTTATATCTTTTTTACACTGCTGGATTCGGTCCATTTACGTTTTGCGATAGAGTCAACTGAGAGTAAGCATGAGCAAGTGCAATACTCAGAGATAGTCAGTCTTTTGGATTTGATCTTCGCGCACAATATAGAAGGTACAGAACGTACTTATTCTGAACCTTTTGCACTGAATGAATATACCAAATCAATTGTAGTAGATGCGAATGGTGTGACAAAGCAGGAGTACCTACCGCTTAAGCATGTTTCTAACAGAGATGAAAGTGTGAAAACATCTCTTATTGCGATCATGATGGGGTTGTCAATAAGTATGATATTTGTGCTTATGCATATTCTTTGGCGTAGTGAAACAGGATTTAAAGATACGTTTAGACTGACCTTTCAAGGAAAAACGGAACTTCCCTGGCGAACAGCGTATGTAACGATGACGCTACTGATCACACTTTTCACATGGTTTTATATGTTGAGTTTTGATTATCATGTACTGGGTACAGATAAAGTAGGAGGAGATGTCCTCTATCAAAGTTTAAAAAGTATCCGAACAGGAGTATTGATCGGTATCTTAACCACTTTGATCATGTTGCCTGTAGCCATACTTTTAGGAGTGAGTGCAGGCTTGTTTAGAGGTTGGGTGGATGATGTGATCCAATATCTCTATACGACACTTAGTTCTATCCCCGGTGTACTTCTTATCGCGGCAGGGGTACTCTCAATGCAGGTGATGATGAACAATAATCCTACTTGGTTTGAGAGCACTCTGGAGAGATCGGATCTGCGGCTATTGTTTTTGATACTTATACTGGGGATCACCAGCTGGACAGGACTTTGTAGATTGCTTCGTGCCGAGACATTAAAAATATCTCAAATGGAGTTCGTGACAGCAGCCAAAGCATTTGGTGTGGGTAAACTAACGATTATCAGTCGCCATATTATTCCCAATTTGATGCATATTATTCTTATCTCAGTGGTGCTTGATTTCTCAGGTCTGGTATTGGCTGAGGCAGTACTCTCTTATGTAGGTGTAGGGGTTGACCCTACTATGCACAGTTGGGGCAATATGATCAATCAGGCAAGACTTGAAATGGCAAGAGATCCAATGGTCTGGTGGTCACTTTTCTCTGCATTCGTTTTTATGTTCATTTTGGTCTTGGCGGCAAATTTATTATCTGACCGCGTTCAGACTGTTTTGGATCCAAGGAATAAATCATGAAGCCTCTTTTAAGTGTAGAAAACCTGAGTCTTACCGTAGCTGGAGAAAAACTTCTTAAAGAGATCAGTTTTGAGGTACAACAAGGAGAAGTGTTTGCATTGGTCGGTGAGTCAGGGTCTGGTAAATCACTTACGTCTTTGGCTATTATGAGACTGCTTCCCGATGTGATCTCTGTGAGTTCGGGAGATATTAAATTAAAAAATGATTCTCTTTTTTTACTTCCTGAGTATAAAATGCAAAAGATTCGTGGCAAGGCTATTGCAATGATTTTTCAGGAACCTATGACTGCATTGAATCCTGTAATGACCATTGGAGCACAGGTAGCAGAGGTGATAAAGATACATCTGGGTTTAAAAAAAGAAGCTATTAAAGAGAAGGTGATTTCATTGTTTGAGGAGGTTGCTTTAAAAGATCCCAAAGAGAGATACAATTGGTATCCTCATCAGCTTTCAGGCGGACAGAAACAAAGAGTTATGATCGCTATAGCTTTGGCTTGCGAACCGGATCTTTTGATAGCAGATGAACCTACTACTGCACTGGATGTTACGATACAGGCAAAAGTGTTGAAGTTGCTTAAAAAGATACAAGTGAGAAGAAATCTTTCTATCCTTTTCATTACCCATGATATGGGAGTTGTTGCACAAGTAGCAGATAGAGTGGCAGTAATGCGTAATGGCGAGATTGTGGAAAAGGCAGAGTGTGATGTTTTTTTCTCTGATCCTCAGCATCCTTATACACAAAGTCTTTTAAGAGATGCTATGCCTACTCAAGAGAGTAGAATGATGACATACAATCCAGAAAAACTACTTGAAGTGAAGGGGTTAAAGGTTCACTTTCCTATCAGAAAAGGTTTTTTTCAACGAACAGTTGGCTATGTTAAAGCAGTCGATGGGGTTAGTTTTTCGATCCCAAAAGGAAAAACACTGGCTTTGGTAGGCGAATCAGGAAGTGGAAAAAGTACCACAGGGCAAGCGATACTCTCTTTGATACCGACTACTGAAGGTATCATCCAATTTGAAGATCAAAATCTTGCACATCTTAGCCCATTGGCACTCAAGCCATATCGCCGTAAGATCCAGGTTATTTTTCAAGATCCTTTTTCTGCATTGAATCCTCGTATGACGATAGGTGATATTATTCGAGAGGGTATGGTGAGTTTAGGTGTAGGTCCAAAGAACAGAGCGTTACAAGATACTAAGATAAGTGAACTTCTTTTGACAGTTGAATTGGAAGCAGATCATATGCACCGTTATCCTCATGAATTCTCCGGAGGACAACGTCAACGTATAGGTATAGCAAGAGCATTGGCAGTAGAACCTGAATTGATTATTTGTGATGAACCTACCTCTGCACTAGATGTTACTGTCCGGACTCAAATACTCAAACTGCTTCAAAAACTGCAACATAAGTCAGGGGTGTCTTATTTGTTTATTACGCATGATCTTTCTATTGTTCCTACGATTGCAGATGAGATTGCGGTGATGAAAGAGGGAAAAATAGTGGAACAGGGGTTTGTGGAAAATGTGATGGAAAATCCACAGCATCCCTATACACAGAAGTTGTTAAAATCAGCACCAAAATTACCAAACTGAGGATAGAAGCAGAGAGATGTGCATACGGCTTGATCTGGAGAAAAAAGTATACATCAAAGTTGAACTTTTCTAATATACAATTTTTTTCATTTTAAGCGATAATAAAACCATGATTTAGCCTCACGAATTTTGTATAGTGTACGCTTTCCCCTAGAATTTATAAATTATATGTATGAAAATAAGAGCAATATCATATGAATTTAAAATATGCTAGAATGATTTTTAAATTTACTCCTAAAGATACCAAATGATAAACTTTTTTGACATGATCATGACACCTATTAGAGCAATTAGAATGCGGTATGTACCACTATTGCTCATCTATTTTGCCTATGGTGCCAGCGGGTTTTCAGCTGTAGCCGAGACTTTTTGGGTAAAAGAACAATTAAATTTGTCTGCAGAAAACCTTATATCTCTTGGAGTATGGCTTACTGTACCGTGGACGATCAAAATGATATTTGGCCAGATGGTAGACTCTTTTACTTTTTTTGGCTCTAACCGTAAGGTCTATGTCTATATAGGTGCGTTGCTTATGGCATTAGGTACAACACTAATGATAGGATTGGTTTCAGATGCAGTCTGGTTGGCTGCTTACACAAAAGAAAAGGTCTACATATTTGCATCAGTGTTGTCCGTAGTGGGTTTTGTGATGCAAGATGTCGTGGCAGATACTATGAGTACAGAAGTAGTAGATAAAAGTCAAACAGATGTTGAGATAAGAAAAGAGTTGGCCATGATCCAGGTCCTTGCCCGACTTTCTCTGGGATTGGCTATCTTCTCTGTAGCAGGATTAAAAGGGTGGCTTGCTGAAATATATAGTTATGAAACCATGTTCAAGATCTCTTTGTTTATTCCGGCACTTTCTATCATAGGGGTAACATTGGTGAAATTAAATCCGGTAGAGTCTTCACCGCTTAATAAGCAGATCTTTTTTGGTGGGTTCCTTTTTGCTGTTTTTGTGGTACTAATAGGATATAACGAAATTCCATACTCTCAGGAAATAGTCTTTTTTGTCTCTTTGAGCGTCGTACTCTATTTTCTGCGTACACTTATCAAAGACTTGGAGCCGGAGACTATCAAGCATATACAGATGGCAATGATCGTTATTTTCGTCTATAGGGCTATGCCAAGTGTAGGACCGGCGCTTACATGGTGGGAGATAGATGTCTTGGGCTTTGACAAAGCATTTTTTGGTACATTGGGCCAAATAGGCGCTGCTTTGGCACTGGTAGGTATGTGGATCAGTTCGAAGTTTATTATCAATCAAGCCATAGGAAAAGTACTTATTTGGATGACTGTGATAGGGAGTGTTTTATCATTGCCGGTATTAGCCATGTATTATGATGTCCATACCATGCTTGGTATCGATGCAAGAACAGTGGCTCTTGTTGATACAGCAGTGGCTTCGCCTTTTGATTATATTGCAGGGGTATTGATGTTAACCCTGGTCGCTATCTATGCTCCGGAGGGACATAAGGGAACGTGGTTTGCACTAATGGCCAGCCTTATGAATATTGCCCTTAGTGCAGGAGGACTTTTAAGTAAATATCTCAATAAGATCTTTATCATGACCAGAGAAATTAAAGAAGATGGAAAGATAGTCGTGCCTGCAAATTATGATGATCTGGGTATGTTGCTTTGGGTAGCGATCATTGTTGGTTTCATTGTACCTATTGTGACTATATTAAAGTTCAATCCAGACCCGAGTATTAAAAAAAAGAATTTAAAAAAGCATAAAAATATTGGATAATCTTTATACAATAAATATCTTACATAGAAGAAGAGAAAAAGATGATTATATTATTTGATCTAGATGGAACACTGATAGACTCAACAGAAGCAATATTGGAAAGTTTCGATATCGCTTTTAAGACATTTGATTCACCTGTACCAGATAAAGAATTGATCAAAGCGGAGATAGGACATCCTTTAGATGCAATGTTTGCAACATTGGGTGTAGAAGAAGATCATGTAGATGCACATGTACAAGCTTATAAGATGCATTATAGAAAGATCTCATGTGCAAAGACGGTGTTACTCCCTGAAGCAAGAGAGGCTGTGGAACTTGCAAGTCAACATGCTGTTCTTGGAGTGGTGACGACCAAAACAGCGAAGTATTCCATAGAATTGTTGGAACATATGGGATTAATGACCTATTTTGATGTATTGGTGGGTAGAGAAGATGTTGAGAATCCAAAACCACATCCAGAACCTATTTTAAAAGCTTTGTCAAAATTACAAAGTAATAAAAGTAAATATTGGATGATAGGTGATACACCGATGGATATATTGGCAGCCAACGCAGCGAACATCAATAGTGTTGCTGTGACCTGTGGATATGCAGATGAAGCATTGCTATTAAAACATACGGATAATGTATCTAAAACGGCTCTTGAAGCTGTGAAATTTATCACTCTAAAATAAGCAAGATTAAAACATTAGTAAATCTCGCTATAATCAAAAAAATATTATTTAAGGAAATCTTATGCCATTATTAGACAGTTTTACAGTAGACCATACAAAGATGATCGCACCAGCAGTACGTGTTGCTAAAAAGATGGGTACACCTAGCGGAGATGACATTACGGTGTTTGATCTACGTTTTTGTGTACCAAATGAAGAGATACTTTCTGAAAAAGGCATCCATACTTTGGAACACCTTTTTGCAGGTTTTATGAGAGACCATTTAAACAGCAAAAAAGTTGAGATCATAGATCTTTCACCTATGGGGTGCCGTACAGGATTTTATATGTCAGTATTGGGTTCACCAAAAGAAAAGTCTGTAGCCAAAGCATGGAAAGAATCTATGGAAGATGTACTTGGAGTGAAAAGTGAAAAAGATATCCCAGAACTTAATTTACACCAATGTGGTACTTATACAATGCACTCGTTGGATGAAGCACAGCGCATTGCGGAAAAGGTCATCAAGAGAGGCATCGGTACAATGAGCAATAAGAAGTTAAAAATGACAAAAAAACAACTTAAAGATGCAAATAAATAATGTCTATATCTATCCTTGTATCTAGATTTAAAGATCTTGATGAAATATGATGCATCGTTAAGAGAACAAAAAAAGTTAGTACTATGTGAAGATGGTACCAATACACTCTTTTCTGTTGAATTTGATGAACCCTATCACTCCACAAAAGATGGTGCTTTACATGAATCTTTAGAGAAACATGTAAAGCCCGCTTTGGCTTTAAGCAAAGATAAGCAGCAACTGATTATTTTAGATATCTGTTTTGGTTTGGGCTATAACACTTTTTCCACACTACACTACATCAAAACACAAGGCTTAAAGACAAAAGTACACATACTCTCTCCGGAGTTTGATGAAGGGCTTGTTCGTTCACTGGATACTTTTGAGTTTCCTACGGAGTTTGACAGCATCAAATACATTATTAAAGCCATAAGCCAAGACCTTTACTATGAAGATGAACAGTTTAAGATAGAGATACTTTTAGGAGATGCAAGAAAAAGCATACCGAAGATTCAAGAGAAGGTAGACATTATTTATCAAGATGCCTTCAGTCCTGCACACAACCCACTGCTTTGGACAACAGAACACTTCTGTGACATAAGGAACATTTGCAAAGATGATGCACTTTTAACAACCTACTCAACAGCAGCAGCCATACGTTTGGGACTGTATGAAAACGATTTTTATATTTTTGTACACAGAGCTGAACTGATGCGCTATTCAACTGTGGCTAGTTTAAAGATGTTGGATTTGGAATATATAGATATGGAATTGAAAAAAGTACGTAATACAGAAGCACGCAGTATGAAAGATGCAGAGTATTTAAAAGATGTGAACCGTTAGCCAAACAGTACCATTTTGTGTACTTAAAACACGATGGGGTGTTTTTGAAGGGATGAAGAGTGTATCTCCCTTTATAAGAGTTGTCTTTTCATCATTTAGAATCAGTGTAGCTTGACCCTCAATTACAACTAGCCATTCATCTTCTGCTTGTATATACACTTTTTCATCTAAATCATCTGAACTTGCGATACGGTTTATCTTGATATTTTTATGTTCGAGAAGGGTGGTGTGGGTTTCACCACTTTGTGGGGTTAAATAGTCGTAAATATTCACTAGTATGTCATCTGTAAACTATCCACATCATTCCAGCTCATACTTTTTTGCGAGCTTCTGTGTGCCAGTATATGGTCTATGTACCTGGCAAAAACATCGGTTTCTATATTCAGTTTTGTTCCCACTTTATAGTTTTTCATCAAAGTTTCTTTAAGTGTGTGGGAAATGATGGTGAGCCTGAAGTTGTCTTTTCCTACATCGTTGACCGTGAGTGAGATACCATCGATGGTGATAGATCCTTTAGGGATGATATGTACGATATATTTCTTGTCAACAGTGATGATGAAGTCTGTGGCATTTTCTCTCGGGGTGATCCGTGAAACAGTACCTACACAATCGACATGTCCCTGTACGATATGACCTTCAAAACGGTCATTCATCATCATGGCAGGTTCCATGTGTACAGCACCTGAGATCTTACTTTCATCTATGATCGAACGTGTTTCGTCTGCCAGTTCAAGTTCAAACCCGTCACTGTGTACTTTGATGACGGTTAGACAAATACCGTTTATGGCAATGGAATCACCAAGTTTAGCCGGATGTTTTGATTTGATGGTCAAAATGTTATTTTGATAGCTTTTAACAGTAGCAATTTCACGAATTAAACCTGTAAACATAAACTTCCTTGATTAGAACGCATTTTGAACAAAGTCCAAAATACTACGCTGACTCTAAGTCAACTTCAGCAGTTGGCTCATACGACCAGTCGTATTTTAAAATGATATTTTTTGGATATAATTCGATTATTATAGCAAAATATATATTTTTTCTTCTTCCTTGTGAATAAGAAGTAAGGTTTTTTATGAATTATGATGTCATAGTCATCGGTGGTGGACATGCGGGTATAGAGGCTTCCTTGGCATCTGCACGTATGGGCAGTAAAACATTGATGATCACAATATTAGCAGAACAGATCGGGGCTTCTTCGTGTAACCCTGCTATAGGTGGATTGGCTAAAGGCCATCTGGTACGGGAAGTGGATGCACTTGGTGGTGAGATGGGCCTGTGTACCGATAAAACAGGTATACAGTTCCGTACACTCAATGCTTCTAAAGGTCCGGCAGTAAGAGGTAGTCGTGCACAGATAGATATGGATCAGTATCGTATCTATATGCGTAACGTGGTACTCAATACAGACAATCTTGATGTAAAACAGGAGATAGCTGATGGTCTCGTGATAGAAGAGGGTGAAGTCAAAGGTGTCACGACACAACTTGGTAACACGTATACAGCACCTAAAGTCATTATTACCGCTGGAACCTTTCTCAATGGTCTTATTCACATAGGAGATAAAAAGCAAACTGCAGGAAGACAAGGTGAATTTGCTTCTGTAGAATTGGCTGAGTACTTACGTGGTTTAGGATTGAATATTGGTCGTCTAAAAACAGGAACCTGTGCGCGTATCGATGCAAAGTCTGTTGACACTTCAGTGATGGAAGTACAGCCGGGTGATACACCGCCTCCACCATTTTCTTTTAGAACAGACAAAGCAACGTTTAATCCTACTCAATTGCCTTGTTATATAACCTATACCAATGAAGATACTCATGAGATCATCGAGAGTAATTTCTATAGAGCACCCATGTTCTCTGGTCAGATTGAAGGTGTGGGACCACGTTACTGTCCTAGTATAGAAGATAAGATCAGCCGTTTTAGAGACAGACCTAGACATCAGATATTTGTGGAACCTCAAACCATCGATGAGACAGAGTACTATATCAATGGTATGAGTACATCTTTACCTATTGATGTACAGCTTGAGATGGTGCGTTCTGTTGCAGGAATGGAAAATGCAAAAATCGTACGTTACGGGTATGCCATAGAGTATGATTACATACAGCCAACAGACCTGAAACATACACTTGAGACAAAGAAAATCAAAGGGCTTTATACTGCTGGACAGATCAATGGTACTACTGGATATGAAGAAGCAGCAGCACAAGGTCTCATGGCAGGAATTAACGCTGCATTGAGTATACAGGGTAAAGAGCCTTTAATACTTAGACGTGATGAAGCGTATATAGGCGTACTGATAGATGACTTGGTGACCAAAGGAACGAAAGAACCATATCGTATGTTTACCAGCCGTGCTGAGTACAGACTTCTTTTACGTGAAGACAATGCAGATATGAGACTTTCGCATTATGGTAAAGAATTAGGCCTTTTGGATACTGATTATATGGAAAAGTTTGAAGAGAAAAAAGCGAACTTAGAGGAGGCCTTGGATTACTTGAGGATACATCATGCAACGCCTACAAAAGAATTTTTAGCAAAACTTGAGTCTATAGGTGCAGTGAAAATAAGTGATAAAACGTATATGATGGATGTTATAGGACGTGGTGATTTCAATAGAGAAAAGCTTGTAACGATCCTACCAGAGTTTGATAAGTACGATGATGAGGTGATAGAGCAAATTCTAGTAGAAGCAAAATATAGCCGATATATTGAGAAACAGCAACAACAGATCTTACAGATGGGTGATATGCTTAAAATCAAAATACCGGAAGGTTTTGCCTATAGTCATATTTCAGGATTGAGCAATGAAATAGTAGAAAAACTTGAACTTTCTACACCTCCTACATTGTTCGCGGCATCACAAATATCGGGTGTGACACCTGCGGCTTTAGAAATTATACATGTACATATAAAAATGGCACAAAAAAACAAAAAATAAGATAGAAAAATATGACGATCAAAAGATCGTATTAAAATAACATGTACTAATAGATAGAAATTAAGACTGAAACAGTCTTAATTTACTTTTAGTTATATCTCCCTTAACCCCCTCTATAAAATAAGAACTTTTAATTATAGGTTAATCAAAAGTTCTATATAATAACACATTATACTGATTTACATTTAGGAGGAAGAAGTATGGCAAATGAAGAAAAAAGTCGTCGTGACTTTATGGGTATGGCACTCGGTGCATGTGCTGCTGTAGGTGGTGTTGGTGCACTATATGCCGCTAAGCGTTCGTGGGATCCATTGCCGAGTGTAAAGGCAGCAGGGTTTACTACGATTGATCTGGCAGGGGCTAAAGAGAATCAACTTACAGTTGAGAAATGGAGAGGGAAACCTATCTTCGTTCTTAAGAAAACTGCAGATATGCCACAAGATGATAGAGATGTGATTATAGGTTCTGACCGATTCCATGTCTCTATTGGTTTATGTACGCACTTAGGGTGTATTCCGGCATATAGAAAAGACAAGCAGGATTTTTTATGTGCATGTCATGGTGGTTTGTTTGATATTAGCGGAAAAGAGTCATTTGGACCACCGCCTAGTCCGCTAGAGATCCCTCCATTTAGAATTGATGGTACAAAGCTTGTTCTTGGTGAAGCGGGTCCAGAGTATAAGAAAATGCTAGAAGCTGGCATTACGGTATAAGGGGGAGTTTATGGCAAAATTTGAAAAAGCAAATAGTCTTAATGAGTGGTTAGATCAGCGTTTAGCTGTCAATACTATTAAGAAAGTAATGAACACTGAGTATTGGATCCCAAAAAACATTAACTTTTTATGGGCAATGGGAATGGTATTGGCAGCAACATTTGGTATGCTGGTACTTTCTGGTATCTTCTTACTTATGTACTACAAACCAGATACAAATCTCGCATTTGACTCTGTAAACTATACGATCATGAGTGAAGTGGGCTATGGATGGTTATGGAGACATATCCATGGTATCGGTGCATCACTTGTATTCCTCATTATATACATTCACATGCTCACAGGTATCTACTATGGTTCATATAAGAGAGGAAGAGAACTTATCTGGCTTTCAGGTATGGGACTTTTTGTTGCATTTTCTGCAGAAGCATTTTCTGGATATATGCTTCCATGGGGACAAATGTCTTACTGGGCAGGTATGGTTATTACTAACCTTTTCTCTGGTGGTTCACTTGAAGCGTATGGTCTTGTTGAATGGATCCGTGGTGATTATGTTCCAGGTGATGCATTCTTAACACGTTTCTTTATGTTACATGTATTCTTGCTTCCATTGGTAATTATCGGTCTCATAGTTTTACACTTTGGAACACTTAGAATCCCACATGTAAATAATCAAGAAGGTGAAGAGATAGATTTTGAAGAAGCGGCAGACCTTTGGAAGGCAGGAAAGAGAAAAGAGTCTAAAGTAATTCCATTCTCTCCAGTATTTTTAAGTAAGGACCTTTTTGTGATGGGTGTCTATTTTGTACTCTTCTTCTATTTGGTGTTCTATAACTTTAACTTTGCGATGGACCCAGTGAACTTTGATCCGGCAGATGGTCTTAAGACACCAGCACACATTTACCCTGAGTGGTACTTCTTGTGGTCATATGAGATCTTACGTCCATTTAATAAAGATGTAGGGTTAATTGCGTTTGGTATTGCTCAGGCATCCTTCTTCTTCTTGCCATTTATTGACAGAAGTCCAAATGTAGCTCCGGCACATAAGAGAGGTCTTTTCCAGGTATGGTTCTGGGTACTTGTTATTGATATGATTGCACTGACTGCACTAGGTAAATTACCGCCAGAAGGTATCTTCAATACATTAGGAACATTCTTTGCGATTCTTTTCTTGTTGATGGGTCCAGCATTGTTTGTTATAACCATGTTCGAAAAAAAGTTAGAGAAAGGAGCGTAATATGAGAGAATTAAAAATACTTGGCGTTGTTGTATTCTTTTCGCTACTTACATATTGGTTAGTTGAGCCGTTTGCTCATCATGAGATGCATAAAAAAGTGGATGCTCAGGGAAATGAGATCGTTATAGAGAGTCATGGATTCACTTATGATGGAACAGATGATATTATACAAGCTGAACGTAAAGGTGATGCAGCATTAGTGGCTAAGAAAAAAGCATTCTGGGCTGATGTAGCTGAGGTAGCTAAACTTGAAGGAAATGCTGCAGCAGGTGAAGCAGGTTATGGTATGTGTATGGGTTGTCATAATGGTGCAAACATGAATATGGGTGGTGTGATTCCACCAAACCTTGATCATGCAGGAGCGATCTATGATAAGAACTATCTTATCGCTGTGATCAAAGACCCTGCAATGGCATCAAATGTGGACCATAAATATGCAGATACGATGATGCATCCAATGGGTTCGATCAAATCTATGATGAGTGACAATCAGCAGATCGCTGATGTAGTAGCCTATATGCTTGAGCATAAAGCTGGAGAAGTAACACCTAAAGAAGCGTACATGGAAGCATGTGTAAGATGTCATGCAGTACGTTATGATAAGTTGACACAACTAGGAGACACACCGTCATTCAAATATGAAAAAGATGAGCTTGCACATAAGATCAAAGTGATCGAAGAGCAGGATGCAGTGAAAGCATATATGGGGAAACTTCCTCCTGATCTTTCTATGATCATTAGAGCAAGAAGTCATCATTTTATGGAGACATTTATGGAGAACCCACAAAGTCAAATGCCTGGTACATCTATGCCTAGAGTTGGTTTAAATAAGGAAGGGTATGAAAAAGTAGAAGCATACCTTACTGAAGCAGGTGACCCTAGTAAAAAGAAAAGAGAAGCACTTGGACCATGGGTTATCGGTTTCTTTATTGTATTCTCAATTCTTGCATTCTTATGGAAGAAATCACAATGGAGAGATTTACATTAATCTCTAACCATTTAGGACAAGGCGCTGCCTTGTCCATACTTTCTTGATACACATCACCCCTTTTTTATCTACATTCTGCTACCCTAAGAAAAAATATTAAAAAATTATACATTGGATTTTATATGCTTATAGATGGACATGGCCGTAAGGTTGATTATCTCCGTATTTCAGTCACAGAACGTTGTAACTTCAGATGTCAATACTGTATGCCGGAAAAACCTTTTTCATGGGTGCCTAAAGAGAACTTGCTCTCTTTTGAAGAGCTCTTTTTATTTGTAAAAGTAGCCATAGATGAAGGTGTGACTAAGATCCGTCTGACTGGTGGAGAACCTCTCTTGAGAGAAAATCTGGATACTTTTATCAAAATGATATCTGACTATAAACCCGACATAGATCTGGCACTCACCACCAATGCATATCTGTTACCTGAAGCAGCACAAAGGCTTAAAGATGCGGGACTGAAAAGATTGAACATCTCACTGGACTCATTGCATGCAGATGTTGCAGCTAAGATAGCGGGTAAAGATGTACTTCCTCAAGTACTAAAAGGTATAGAAAAAGCGTTAGAAGTAGGGCTTAAGGTCAAGATCAACATGGTACCGCTCAAAGGCATCAATGATGGTGAGATATTGGATGTATTAGAATATTGTAAAGCACGAAATATTAAAATACGTTTCATAGAGTATATGGAAAACAGGCATGCAGATCAGGCACTAAAGGGTATGCATGGGAGAGAGATACTTGAAAAAGTAAAAGAAGGGCATACGATTCGTGCTTTAGGACGTGAAGGTGCCAGCCCATCATTCAACTACGCACTTGAAGATGGTACAGAATTTGGACTGATAGACCCGCATAAACACGATTTTTGTGAAAACTGTAACCGTATACGTCTTACGGCAGAAGGAAATCTTATTCCTTGTCTCTATTTTGATGAGGCGATGAGCATTGCTGAGTCAGTAAAAAAGGGTGATATCCAGGGTGCAGCAGATGTCTTGGCTCAGGTACTTAAAGACAAACCTAAAGAGAACCGCTGGACTGAAGAGAATCCTAATGAAGAGAAAGAGATATCCTCACGTGCTTTTTATGAAACTGGTGGCTGATGTTTTACCTTACTGAAGAGTTTTTTTCGATCCAGGGTGAAGGTAAATATGCTGGAGTGCCTTCGTATTTTTTACGTACAGGTGGCTGTAACCTGAACTGTCCTGGTTTTGGTGCAAGCTATGAAGTCGATGGTGAAGTACGTTACGGATGTGACACTTATTTTGCTGTAGACAGTGCCTATGCCAAATCATGGACAAAAGTAGATGACAGCAAAACACTGATCGACAAACTTAAAAATGAATTTAGCATCATAGGGTATAAACCACACATGGTTATTACGGGTGGTGAACCTTTAATGTATCACAATGATAAAGTATTTTATGCAGTAGTTCAGTGGTTGGTTTCAGAAGGGATTGAGATCACTTTTGAAACCAATGGTACGATCGAGATAGATTTTGAAAAGTATCCAGCCTACAAGTCGTGTATCTTTGCACTCTCATTAAAGTTGGCGAATTCAGGTGAACCTGAAGAAAAACGTATCGTTCCCCAAGCACTTCGTTCTATAGGCGATCATGCTAAAGAGGCTTTTTTGAAGTTTACTATTGATGCACATCTGGCGGCAACTTCAGCGTTAGATGAGATAGAAGTTATAAGAGAGATCTTGCCGGAACTTTCCGTGTATTGTATGCCTGTAGGTGAAAGCAGAGATAGTATTTGGAAAAATGACAAATCTGTTTTTGAATTTTGTATGAAACATAATTTTAAGTATAGCGATAGACTACATATACGTGTTTTTGATACAACCCAGGGTGTGTAACCTAAATTTTAGTTAGCTTGGTTAAAATCAGATTCATATACTCCTAGTTGAGGAAGAAAGATGTTAATCAGAAAACTTTTTAAATTTGAAAATGCTCATATTGTACGTGACTGTACAACGCAACGCTGCAGCGAAAATATCCATGGACACTCTTATAAAATTGAAGTACTTTTAGAGTCAAACTATCTTGACGATGGACAAATGGTGTACGACTTTGGACTTACTAAACGGTATATCAAAGAGCTGATAGACTCTTTTGACCATGCGATCACGCTTTGGTCAAAAGATGATAAAAAGTATATAGATGCCATGAAGACCTATAGTAACAGATGGGTGGAACTTCCCGTTTCTCCTTCGGCAGAACAGTTTTCCCGCGTGATCTATCTTATGGTAGAACGTGTTTTGGCATGTACAGATATGCAAAATGGAGAAAAAGAAGTAAAGCTTCACAGTATCATCGTACATGAAACAGATACAGGATATGCACAAGGGTTTAAAGAAGATGCGCATAGTGAACAGATGGGTATCATAAAACTTGAAGATATACGCTTTTCACCTCAGGTACAAAGTGAGTGGAGTGACACTACGCTTTGGGATAAACTCTTAAACCATACCCTTATCACAAATCCTAAAAAAGTTTAGATTCTTTATTTTTTGCTATAATATAGTTATTAAAACAATAAGGATAGATTATGAAAAAGTTATTATTTCTTTCTCTTGCAGTAATGAGTGTATGGCTTACAGCATATGCTGAAGAAGCAAAAGTAACTGAAAAAGTTACAGAACCACTTGTAAATCCAAAAAAACCAAAACCAGCATTGCCTGCAGAAGCAGCGAAATGTGTGGAACCGGCCAAACCAGCAGCTCCTGCAACACCTGTAGAGCCTGCAAAAACAGCCGAACCTGCAAAGCCAGCCAAACCAGCTGAACCTGCGAAACAGGCTTTACCTGCAGAGGCAGCTAAACCTGCACTGGCGGCAGAAAAAGCCTTACCAGCAAAGCCAGCGATGGCAGCTGAAAAAGTACTACCGGCAGAGGTCGCAAAAGCAGCTACCCCAGCGAAACCAGCATTATCTGCAGAGGCAGCAAAACCAGCACCAGGAATATGTCCCCCAGTAGCAGCGAAACCAGCAGCTCCTGCAAAACCAGTATCTAAATAAAAATAAAGGATAGATCATGAAAAAAATAACAATATTTTCTCTCGCAGTAGCAGCTATAATATTCACAGCGTGTGGAGAAGAGACAAAAAAAGTAGTAGAGGAAGTGAATAAAACTGCCATAGCAGAAGCGGTTAAAAAAGATACTGTAAGTGCTTTTGAGACAGCAAAGATCAAAATGGCTGAAGCAGCTGAAGCAGCAAAAGTAGCGGCAGCCGAGATGGCAGCAGAAGCAAAAGTTGAAGCGGACAAAATGTCAGCTGAAGCGGTAGAAAAAGCAGCAGAACTCAAAGTAGAAGCAGAGGCCAAAGCAGAGGAATTAACGCAAGCGGCAACTGCAGCATTGACACCGGCATCACCGCCGGCAGCCTATGATAAATGTAAAGGGTGTCACGGTGTAGATGGTAAGACTGCAGCACTTGGTAAATCAGCGATCATTGCTGGTCAAGACAAGGAAGCATTGATTACTTCTATGAATGAGTACAAAGCCGGTACAAAAAATGTAGCTGGTATGGGTGCGCTCATGAAGGGACAAGCCGCTACTATGTCCGATGAAGAGATTGAAGCAGTAGCTGATTATCTTTCACAGATATAAGAATATCTAGAGGGCGAAGTCCCTCTTTCAAAATTAACGCGTAAAAAAATCTTCTTTTTCGTAAGCACTCAATTCCCATGATATTGGCAATATTTTCACAGTTTTACCTTTTTCAAGGCTCGAAATATCCGGTGTTGTAATGAGCATGGCATTGGCCTGTTCTAAAGGTGAGATCATCCCTGGAAGCTGCTTATTGAATGGTATAAATGTGTTTCCGTCAAATGTCCCTAGACGTACGGTATGTTTACCGGCTCTTAATTTGAAATCTTCTTTCATCTGTGTAGATATCGTATGATGATAATAGGCATTCATACCAGACATTTTACGAATAGCTGCACGTACAAACATTTCATAATTCACCATAGAGGCAAGAGGATTTCCAGGCAGATTGATCACAACCGTGTCTCCAATGGTACCAAAAGCTGTAGGTTTTCCTGGTTTGATATCTACTTTGTCAAAGTGCAGTTCCATCCCTAAATTTGCAAAAGCATCCTTGGTGAAGTCTCTGTCCCCCATGCTGATACCACCAGATGTGATGATAATATCTGCATTCAGAGCAGATTTTATAGCAGATTCTAAAGACTCCATAGTGTCACCAGAGCTACCTATATATTGTACTTCACAACCTAATTCTTTCGCACGTGCTAAGAACATAGGCGTATTTGAATTATAGAGTTGCTTCGGTGCTATCTTCTCGAAGTGTGGACGCAGTTCATCTCCTGTGCCAAATACAGCAACCTTTATTTTGCGTGTTACTCTTAGGTGTGTTACTCCTTGGCTGGCAAGCAGTGCGATACTGTATGCAGTGACCTTCTCCCCTTTGTGCAAGTAGACATTGCCTCGCTTGATATCCTCACCTGCATGTCTTATATGTCCATCTTTTTGTATCTCTTTTGGTAAGGTTATCTGTGTCTCATTTACTGTCACATTTTCTATAGGGATCACGGCTTCACAACCATCTGGAATAGGTGCTCCTGTCATGATTTTGATGGCTTGTGTAGGCTCAAGTGTCATCTGCGGATCATCTCCAGCATAGATAATATTTATACATTCCACTGTGCTGTTAGCATCTGAACATTTTACAGCATACCCATCCATTGCAGAGTTGTCAAAACGCGGCAGATCAAATGTTGCGATGGAGTCTTCACTCATCACCCGTCCCAATGTCATCTCTATAGGTAGTAGTTCAGAGCCTACTACAGGGCTGTTCTCATAAATAATATCAAGCGCTTGAGTGATAGAAACAGGCATTTTGAACCTTTAAAATTAAGTTGGGTTCGATTATAACAAAATAGGGTATAATCCGCTTTTAAACAAATCAAAATTACAGGAAATTCATATGATAGCAGAGATGTTAGCAGCACACAGTATTTTAGTGAAAGTCTTTTTAGGCTTTTTGGTCGGAGGATTGTTTATCCCTATGTTGACAGCAAAAAATCCATTGGGATTCAGAAAAGCAAGTTTTATCTATACGATGATCTTTCAAGCGATTGCTACGATGATAGCATTTGCAGGTATTATAGCTGTTTTCGCAGGTGATTTGGGATGGTCATTGAGTACTATAATCATGGTAGTGGTTTGGGCTGTGTTGATGTATATAGAGATCAAGAAATATAAACTTATTAAGATGGCGAATTTACAAAATCCTGATACGCACAAGTTACTTAAAGGTGCATTCTTGAAAATATCTTCAGTACAGATCTTATTGGTTGTGGTGATGATTGTGCTTATGGTACTTAAAGTTAAAGGCGTAGTAGCACTGTAATCATGTTATATCTTTATCATAAAGAAGCAGGTAATCCTCAGCTCACTCTACATGGAGATGAGCATCGTTACATTTTCAAAGTGCGAAGACATAAGGTAGAGGATACCCTGTACATTCGTAACCTTGAAGATGGACTCCTTCATCGATATCTTATTAGCTACATAGACAAACGGGCGGTCAATCTTGAACTTCAAGAGAGTCAAACACTTGAAATTAAAGCAAAAGTACCGTTACATATAGGTTGGTGTGTCATTGACCCCAAGAACATTGAAAAAGTACTGCCTTCTTTGAATGAAATGGGTGTAGAAAAAATCACTTTTATCTATTGTAAACGTTCACAAAAAAGTTTTAAAGTCGATTTTAAACGTTTGGAAAAGATACTTTTAAACTCTTCTCAGCAATCAGGACGAAGCGAAATGATGCAGTTGGAGATGGCAGAGGATCTGGAGAGTTTTGTTAATGTAAACCCGGAAAGTAAAATGTTGAATTTTTCTGAAAATAAGTTAGGTCCACAAGATCATATTGCAACGATTGTCATAGGTTGCGAGGGTGGTTTTCATGAAGGTGAAGTGGCACTTTTTAAGCCTGAAAATATCATCGGACTGGATACACCATTGGTTTTAAAAAGTGAAAGTGCAGTTTGTGCAGTAGCTAGTAAACTGTTGCTCTAACGTTTTACCAGCTAAAGAGGTGTGTACGAGAATTATCGTACACTTCTATAGATAGTGACTACTTGCTGATATTGTTTTTTAGTCAAGATCGTTTTTAAGTTTGCATTACAGTTTGCTTTCATCTCGATGATCTTTCTACGTGTTTCTAGCATCACCTCTGCTTCTTTCACTGAATCATTGTCAGTGGTCAGAGCATTTTCTAAAAGCATTGCTTCTTCGTGCATGACTTGTTGAATCATCTGTTTCATTTTAGGTTTATTTGTATCGGACCATGCTTTTAACGCAGTCATTTGTTTTTGGTCAATACCTAAAAGATCAGCATTTTTAATAGCGATACGCATAAGATTTGGCATAGGATTAGCATGTTTTAGCGCATGTTTATTCATTCCCGTGCCCATATTCATAGCGTGTAGTGATGAGAATGACATCAAAATGAGAGTCATTGCAATAATTATTTTTTTCATTGTTTTTCCTTTTTTATAGTGTTATGCATTATATACCAAATAGTGTTAATCAAAAGTGCAAAAAGTATAAATTAATATATTGAGAGGACTTTTATAATTTTTTAAAAATATTTTGCTATAATTTCGCCCTATGTTGTCTCGCCAAAGAGCGTTGCAATGACCCTTTTTTTCATAGAAAAAGGAAGAGTCATCGACTAGAACAGGTTAGTTACCTGTCACCAAATAAACTAAAAGGTTAGAAAATGAGAAAAGAAATTCACCCAGATTACGTTGAATGTGCAGTTACATGTGCATGTGGTAATAAGTTTGAAACTAGAACAAATAAAGCAGAGATGAGTATTGACATTTGTAATGCATGTCACCCATTCTTTACTGGTTCTGAAAAAATTCTTGATGCTGCTGGTAGAGTAGAGAAGTTTAAGAATAAATATAAATTAGGTTAATCCTAATGACATAGAGAGCATCGCTCTCTATGCTTGCACTTATGCTAAGTTTGCTTGAACATCGGCAATCACTTATTCTCTTCAAACATTAAAGTATGTATTATGTTAACATTTATCCCTACACCTATTGGAAATCCACAAGATATTACGATCAGAGCTATGAAGATTTTTGAAAAAGCAGAACTCTTTTTATGTGAAGATACACGTCAGACCAAGCGGCTTTTACGTTTACTCGAAGAGCGGTTTGATATGGCGTATCCTGATGCAGAATTTTATTCTTTTAATGAACATAATGGAGAGGAAAGACTTGAGGAGTTTGGAAGTACTTTGCAAGATAAAGAGGTTGTGTATGTCAGTGATGCAGGAATGCCGGTTATCTCTGACCCTGGACAGATACTTGTAGCACATGCTCAGAAACACAATATACCCTATGATGTACTTCCTGGTGCCTCTGCAGTGACGACTGCCTATGCAGCGAGTGGTTTTGAAGAAGGAAAATTTCTTTTTTACGCATTTTTACCGCATAAAGGCAAAGAGAGAACTGCTGCCCTTAGTGATGCAATGAACAATGGCTACAACACTGTACTGTATGAAGCACCTCACCGTCTGGAAAAGCTTTTAAATGAGATTTCGATACTGGATGAGAACAGAGAGCTTTTCTTAGCCAAAGAGATCAGTAAAAAATATCAAAGATACTACCGCGGTACTGCAGTGTCATTAGGCGAAATGCTTAGTGAATTAACGATACGCGGAGAGTGGGTG
>NZ_JBATIY010000014.1:0-16688 GCF_049668085.1 Sulfurovum sp.
AGCATACGTCCTACAGTAGCTACACCAATGAAAGGAGAGTCTATGTATGCATCGCCGGAGACGAGTATAACATCACACTGTTTCCAGCCTAAAGCATCCATCTCTTGTCTGGTAGTAGGTAAAAAACGTTTTGCTTCTTTAAGATCAAGTTTACTCATTGGGTTACCTTCTTAATACTATAAGATCAACATTAAGTGCCTTCTTCATAGTGATTATTTTCGTATTATAGCCAATAAGTGTGAATTCTCAATATCGCATATAATATGACTTTCTATATTTTGGTACAATAATACTATCTACATCGATTCCAAAAGGAAATACACATGAAACAAGAGCCGATAGCAGAGACTAAGTTTAATCCTTTTTCCAATATATGGGTGATGGTTATTCTTATGATGCTTGGATTTCAATTATTTAATTATATGGCTGTTCAAGAACAGAGTGAAACCCTTTCTTATAATGAATTTAAAAGCAAAATAGACCAAAACATCATTAAAGAGATTCGTGTGAATGGTGATGAAGTTGTGGCAACGCTAAAAGTCGGACTAGGTGAAAATGCAAGATATTATAGAACAACACTTCCTCCCTTTGAAGATAAAACATTTTTAGAATTACTTGAAAAGAATCAGGTTGATATGCATATAAAGTCACAAAAAGAGTCAAACTTTTGGCTTTCTTTTTTCATGCTGCTACCTCTTTTTGTCTTTTTGGGATTTATTTTCTACAGTTCACGGCGCATGAAAGAACAGTTAGGTGGTATGGGAGGAGGAGGCTTATTTGACTTTATGAACTCTACAGCAAAAAAATATGCTAAACAAGAAGTTTCTGTTACTTTTGATGATGTGGCTGGTGTAGAAAATGCCAAAATAGAACTTTATGAAGTCGTTGACTTTCTTAAAAATCCTGATAAATACGAACAGATAGGTGCCAAGATACCTAGAGGTATTTTACTGATGGGATCGCCTGGTACGGGTAAAACCCTTTTAGCAAAAGCTGTAGCTGGTGAAGCTGAAGTCCCTTTCTTTTCTATCAGTGGGTCAGAGTTTGTAGAGATGTTTGTAGGGGTAGGGGCAGCAAGAGTACGTGATCTTTTTAAGAAAGCAAAAAAAGAAGCTCCTGCTATCATCTTCATCGATGAGATAGATTCTGTAGGACGTGCCAGAGGGGCAGGAATAGGTGGTGGTCATGATGAAAAAGAACAAACACTTAACCAGATCTTGGCAGAGATGGATGGATTTGAATCAGAAGAACAGGTAGTGGTCATTGCAGCGACTAACCGTCCTGATGTCTTGGATTTTGCATTGTTAAGACCTGGAAGATTTGATCGTAAAATAACATTGAGTTTACCTGATGTCCATGCCAGAGAAAAGATATTGAATATACATATACGTAAAGTACAAAAAGATGACTCTGTCGATCTGGCAAAGGTAGCCAAGATATCTATCGGTTTTTCTGGTGCTGACCTGGCTAACCTTGTCAATGAAGCAGCGATGCATGCGGCTAGAGAAGGTCAGAAATATGTGACACAAGATAATTTCATGTATGCACGTGATCGTATACTTATGGGTGTAGAGCAAGAGTTTGTTCTGGATGAAAAAGATAAGAAAAGAGTCGCTATCCACGAGAGTGGGCATGTCTTGGCTGCACTTTTGCTTGAACATGCAGACCCTATAGAGAAGGTGAGTATTATTCCTAGAGGACAGGCACTTGGTATGACGGAACAGCTGCCTCTTAAAGATATCAAAAATTTCCCTCAAGCCTATCTGCTTGATAAGATCGGTGTAATGCTTGGAGGGAGGGTTGCAGAGCGTACATTGCTAGGAGATCTCTCTTCTGGTGCGGCAAATGATCTTAAAGAAGCCACAAGCCTAGCAACCCATATGGTCAGCCAATGGGGTATGAGTGAATTACTTGGACCGGTCTATTATCAAAAAGGTGAAGATCATGTTTTCCTGGGTCGTGAGATGGCTATGCCAAAAGATTTCAGTGAAGCTACGGCAAAGATCATTGATAATGAAGTTCGTAAGATCATTACAGAGAAAGAGGAAGAGCTAATGAACCTTTTTAAAACACATAAAAAAGAGATCATAACACTTTCAGATAAATTGGTAGAAAAAGAGTTGATATATGCTGATGAGATCAAGACTCTGACAGGTCTTTAAATAAAATGGCTGTATCTAGTCTATAAAAACCTTTAAGCTCTTCGTACAGATAAGGAAAATATCTTTTGAATGCTTTTGGGCTCTCAAAAAAACGTTCACTGCATACAGCAAAAAATTCAGCTTCATTTTTTAGTGCATAGGACCCTAGGAAGAGTGATTTTTTTGAACTTACCTTATCATCTCTTTGCTCTCTTAACGTATCAAAGGCATTAGAAAAGACATTAGACCAAGTACGATAGTTGGAGCCATCAAGTACCGGTGTACCATCTGCAAAACCGTCTTCAAAATCTAATTCATGGGCAAACTCATGGATAATGACATTGTCTTTGTGTTGCTGTGTTATATCATATTTTATATCCTGCCATGATATGACTACTGTACCATTAGCAGATTGGCCTTCTAAGACAGATTTTTCCGTATGGTTTATGCCACCACTTGAGTGTGTTTCATTGACTATGAAGTGTTTTGGGTAGATGATGACTGTGCTTACATCATCTTTATCACCAAGATCAAATCCAAGCCGCATCAAACAGGCATAAAATGCAATGATCACTTTGATCTCATCGTTAATGGTCATTTTCGCGCCAACAAACTCTTTATTCTCTATAAAGGTCAGAATTAAAAGTTGTATTTTTTCTTTATGCAGGGGCGATAAGATATTGTATTGGTGTATATTTTGCAGTATGTTTTCATAGGGTTGTGGAAAAGGCATTGATTTAAGTTTTTTGTACTGCCACATTCGACGAAAATACTTTATACTTTGCCAAAAAAGGAATAGTCCAGCTAAAGCAAAAAGAAATTGTATCAGCAGTAGATAATAGTTCATCATCATTATGGCGTTAATTTTTTACCATCTATAAGTACTCTAAAGAATCTTACAGCCCAGAAGATGAACATTACAAGCCAAGCCGTTACAGAAATATCAAAAAGAACCATAATGTTCCATCCCATGGATGATACCAAAGAAACCAATATACGCATTGCAACCACTACTTGTGTCCAGTAAAAAAGCAGTGTTGTCCATTTATCTGCATGCATGATGTTCCCAGAGTGTCCCAGCGTTACACGTGTTCCAAAACCTATAAGAATAGTAAAGACAAAACCCAAAATGAGACTATGTGTATCTAAAGCAAGAAAGTGGATATCAGTAATGAGTGATATAAAGTTAGTGAAACCACCCAGGAAAAAGCCAACTGGAACCCAATAGAGTGAAATATGCAGGATCCAAAGCAGGGGATTTGGATTTGGAAAAGGAAGTTCCCAGCTAAGGAGTTCTTTCACTATGACATATGCTAAAGCAAAGTCAACGAGAAATGAGCTATTGGTATAGATCCCCTCTAGCAGTATATGAAATGAGAGAAGTAAAAAAACAGTTTTTAATAACTTCTGGTTTTTCTCATTCATGCAATGAGAGAAGAACGGTACCATACGCTGCGCTACGGAAAATGTAAGTAAAAAAAGATAAAGATACATGGCTATTTCAGTAGCAAGACCCATTAAGGGCATATAAAATATCTGTGCCACAATAAATAAGAAATGGGAGAAAATCCCAAAGCCCATAGATATGAGTATCCAAAAGATATCATGTTTATCTTCCATGGTCGTCGTGCTATACATATTTTTTAGTATTAAAAAGCCTCTTACGTGTGTATAAAACACAAGAAGCAGCGCTATAGCTGATAGAAAAGGGCTAACGATACTTCCAAGAAGAAACAATATGGCACCAAAATAAAGAACCGTAAAAATATGTATATAACTCTTTTTTGCGACAGCTTCGGTAGAGGTAAATCTGGGAAATGTTGTAAATAGAAAACCTAAAAATACCGGAGTGAACATAAGGTAGGTCAATCCATAAAAATGAAAATTAGTTGGAGACAAAGAAAGAAAAAGATATCCTTTGTAAGCAAGTAAAAAGACGATCATAGTCACTATAGCATTAACAAAGGCTAAAATAAAGAAAGGTTGGTGAGGTTGTGAAAAAAAGTAATTTTCATTTTGATCTTCACTAAATTGCATACGCATAGCTCTTCCTTAGTTTTATACTAATCATAGCACAAAATATGAGGATAAGAAATTGATTTAGAGCAAGAAAGAAATTCTTGCTCGTACAGGATTATTTAAAATCAGGTTTTGGCGTACTAAGTGTACTTTCTGGAAGTTGTGGATATGTGATCTCTGGTTTTCTACCTTTAAGCGTCTTTAGGAATGTAACGATCTCTTCAGCTTCCGCATCTGAGACTTCTATTCCCAATTGTGTACTACCCATCTCTTGAATCGCTTCAGAAAGGCTCCATATAGCACCATTATGATAATAAGGTGCTGTCTCTGTAATATTTCTCAACGTAGGTGTTTTAACCATACCATTTGCATCTCCCTTAAAATCACCAAGATCAGCAAACTTGTATTTAGCAGTCAGTTCAAATGGCTGCATGGTTCCACCGAGTGCTACACCAGTATGACAACTTGCACAACCTTTATCGATGAAAGTATCGAGTCCCTTTTTTTCGGCATCAGTCAGTGCATCAGCTTTTCCATTTAAAAAATCATCATATCTTGATGGAGTGACCAATGTCCTTTCAAAGATACCGATGGTAGATGTGATCGTCTCAAAATCTACTTTTACATCTTTTCCGTAGGCCTTTTTAAACTCTTCTACATAATCTGGGATGGAGTTGATCCTCTCTTCGACCAATGATTTTGGTGCTGCCATCTCTGGTGCTGCCTGCATTGGACCTTGTGCTTGATCTTCAAGGTGAGGGCTTCTGCCGTTCCAGAACTGTGTCTTATAAAATACAGCATTATATACAGTTGGTGAATTAAGGTGATGTGGATTTGCTGTCCATTGGTGTCCTACTGCTGCAGAAACACCATCTGCTCCTCCAAGTCCAATATTATGGCAGGTATTACAAGAGATGATACCACTTTTAGAGAGTCTTGGCTCAAAATAGAGTTTTTTACCCAATTCTACTTTTTTAGGTGTGATAGTTTTATTGGGATCAATAAGCTTCATCAGTTCAGCATGATCTGAAGGAATGGCTACCAGACCATAACTCTTTGCTTTTTGCGCAACTGATACGTCTGAAGCGCTACTCAATGTTAGAAAAAGTGCTGCCGCTAATGTTGTACTTAGCAATTTGTCTATTTTCATTTTAATCCCTTTTGACAATTCATAATTTAAAACCCATATCCATGTAAGCATCCGTCTTCTTTACATTTATTGATCATTTTTGGAAAGAGAACAAACCATTGAAAATATCCAATAACAGTATAAAGAATCCAATTAACTAATACAAATAGAAAGAAAGATTCATGAGATAAAAAATAGTTATGCGCATTAAATAGATCATTAAGATAAAGCGTGATAATACCTGCAGGAAAGATAAGAATACTCTCTATACCAACAAATAGAGTTTCTACATTTTGATGATTAGATGTAAATATATAGTATGTTGTTACCAATAGAATGATTAATTGAATTGTTATCCATAATTTAAGTGTAAATGTTTTTTCTAAATTCATTGCATCTCCATATATTATAATTATAATATCTTTATCTTATAGTAAGATAAGTATAGGAGAAGAGTGTGAAGTATTTGTGAAGATAGATCTCGTTACATCGTTTTAAATATAACGAGATTATTATTATCTAGGATTGATCTTCTTAAATTTTGTACCTTCCATCGTGAAGCTACCCATGAATCCTTTAGAGTCAAAAACAAATGCTACGATATCATCTTCGAATTCAACATCATCAAGTTCTTCTTTTGAGTTCCATTCAGCGGCAACGATCTTTCCATCCACACCTGTTTCCCATTCATCATCATCCTCATCCTTAAGGAACTTTTCAAGTGCAGCATCCGTAGTAAAAGCGATGATCATAGAGTACTCTTGTATACCCATTTGAAATCCAACAGATGCGGTCATGATCTCGTAGTATCCTAATGTTTTTCGCTTATGTCTTAAGACACCTTCACCATACTTGCCACCAATAAAGAATCCTCCCTCTTTGATCTCTGGAAAAACAAGAAATGCTTTGGCATTCACTAAAAATGGATCTCCACCTGGTGTTTCGTCAATAAATTGATTGATCGCCATATTTGCATCATGATCAAGTTCTTTAGCAGTTGATTTAGCCATAGTAAATGTAGAGAGTCCTACAAGTAGTGCAAGCAATAAAGCTTTGTATTTGAATATGTTCATTGTAAACCCTTATTTTAAATATAATTTGATTAAATTATATCATAGCAGGGTTACTGTTACATTTAATTAGAAATAAATTGTTTAGATTGAAAGTTTGTTTTTTAGTACACCATACAAGATGTACTAAGAGGAGGGGAGGAAGCTTAGTTTCTACTTCCTTGACCACCGTTACGGCTGTCACGTCCACCGCCACTGCGACCTCCACGATCTCCGCCGCCAGAACGTCCGTTACGACCATGTCTACTACGACCACCGCCGCCTCCACCACTTCTGTTACCACGGTAACCACCACGGTTACGACCACCGCCGCCTCCGCCACCACGGTTTTGCATTGCTCTCTCGATGAGAAGTTCTATTTCTTCAAGGCCAAGACCGATATTGTCTTTACCTTTTACAAAATTCTCTTCTTGTACCAAAGAAGCAAGCAAATGAGCGATAGTCACGATGTCTAAGTCATGCTGAAGTGTTTTAACAAGGTTAATAGCATTTTCAGTTACTTTTGTCTCAGCGATTTTAGTGATGAGGGCGTCCGAACGGTTATTTTGTACTTCCATACGTGTAGGGATAACTTGTGTAGTCATTGTTGCACCTACATCTTTTTCGATACGTTTAATGGTTCTAAGTTCGTTTGGACTAACAAGAGTGATAGCCTCACCAGATTTACCACCACGACCTGTACGGCCAATACGGTGAACATAGGACTCAGAGTCAAAAGGGATGTGGTAGTTGAAAACGTGAGTCACATCATTGACATCAAGTCCACGTGCAGCAACATCTGTAGCGATAAAGATATCTATACCACCACTTTTAAATGCACGGATAGTGACTTCTCTTTGCTTTTGCTCCATATCTCCATGAAGTCCAGAAACTTTGAAACCTTGTGCAGTCATGTGGGCAACAAGTCTATCTACTTCTTTTTTCATACGACAGAAAATAATACATTTTTCTGGGTTTTTATAGTCGATGAGTCTTACAAGTGCATCATCTCTTTCTCTTTCTTGTACTACATAGTAATATTGTGTAATTTTTGTATTTGTTTTCTCAGACTTTGTGATAGAAACTGTCTTAGGTGTTTTTAAGATCTGCTCTGCAAGTTTTCTGATAGCATTTGGCATAGTTGCTGAGAACATAAGTGTTTGACGTTCTTTTGGTAGGAATGTAAAAATATTTTTGATCTCATCCAGGAAACCCATATCTAGCATTTCATCTGCTTCATCAAGAACAACAAATTGAGGGTTGATTTTGATCTTACCGCTCATAAGAAGGTCTTGTAGTCTACCTGGTGTGGCTACTACGATAGAAGCTTGTTTGATACGGTCAATTTGTTTACCATACGGTGTACCACCATAAACGGTTGCTGTTTTAAGACCAGATTTTTGACCAAAACGGAAAAGCTCGTCACTAACCTGCATTGCAAGCTCACGTGTAGGAACGATAACAAGTCCTTCTACAGAACCGTCAGCTTTCATCATACTCATAATAGGTAGACCAAATGCAGCAGTTTTACCTGTACCTGTCTGTGCTTGTGCAACGATGTCGTGACCTTCTAATACTATAGGTATAGCGTCTTTTTGAACGGGGCTTGGTTCTGTAAATCCTGCGTCTGTTACAGCCGCTTGAATAGTCTCTTTTAAATTAAAATCAGTAAATTTCATATATTGTTTTCTTTATGTTGTTATTTTGGTGGGGTGGTAAGGTCTTGGCGATAGAACGGTTCTAAAGTTACAAGCATATTATCTGGCACTATATGCCGATAGCCCCCATCGCTTAGCGAAAGTGGGGTGCACCCTGTTTTATGCAACTTGATACCAAACTATCACACGTCAATGCGCGGTAAATAGGAGATACATTTTATCATGTATCTAAATAAGGAGTTTGATACTCTCTTGCAGAAAAGTTCGGAATTATAGCTAAATAAATCAGAAAAAGCTAGGGTTATATCTATTTCTTATGTATTTTTAAACAATTTGTTATATTAATGGTTTGTTTAAATACATGATATAACGTAATCATAAGCAGTCTAAAGTTAGAGTAATCCCATCGCTAACTTTGCATCATCTGTCATACTGTCTTGCCCCCATGGTGGATCAAAAACAATTTCAACATCTATATCTTCAAGTCCTTCCTGACGTGCAGCAATACTTTTAACCAAGTCAATGATCACTTGTGAAAATGAACATGTAGCAGAGGTTAGGGTCATTGTTATCTTACATTTTTTCATCATAGAGACTTCATCAGTCCATGTATCAATGTTATAGATAAGTCCAAGATCATAGACATTTACTGGAAGTTCAGGATCATAGATCTCTCTAAGGTGTCCTATGATCTTCTCTGTCATCTCTTCATCTGTTGGCTGAGAGTCTATAAATCTCTGTCTCTCATCAGCCATTTTATCGTTGATACTTTTTACTTGGTTTTCGCTGCTCATTATGAATTTCCTTGTTCATTACATTTTTGTGCGTAGGCATAGACCATTTTTAAAAATGCTTCTAAACTCTGTTGACGCACAGGGGAGAGAAGTTCTACAATGCCCATGTCATGAAGTTTAGCTGGGTCAAAATTGAGTATCTCTTCAGGGGAACGGTTTGCAAAAATGCTTAAAAGTAGTGTAAGCATCCCTTTTGCCATTTCCGAAGTACCTTCTCCACGTAAAATAAGTTTGCCGTCTTTACATTCACCTACAAGCCATGCGGCAGATGCACAACCTTGTACAAAGGTTGTTTCATTTTTTTCTTCTTCCGGTAAAATGGTATGTTTTTTTCCTAAGTCAAAAATATACTCAAGTTTATCGTTTGCATCAGGGAAGAGGTCAAAATCCTCTTTGTACTGGTCTATAGTTTCTTGCATGGTCATTTTTTGCTCCTTTATAAGGGTAAATTATTGGTGTGCTTTATAAAACACTTCTTCAAATGCACTTTTGATGCGTTCTTGCTGCCTACTATCTTTCACTTCTTCTATGAGCGTATTTGCAAAGGCTATCACAAGTATTTTCCTCGCTTCTATATGACTAATACCACGGCTTTGTAGATAAAAAAGTTGTTTTTCATCTAATTGTCCTGTGGTTGAACCATGTGAAGCTTCTAGTTCATCGATATAGATCTCCAGTTGAGGCTTCGATGCCATATAGGCTTTTTTGTGAAGCAAAATCGACTTGGCATTTTGCTCTGCTTTAGTGAACTTAGCCGAGTGTTCTACACGTATGAGTGCATCAAATATCCCTCTGGATTCTCCATCTAGGATATTTTTGGCTATTTGTTTAGAGGTAGAGTGTTCACCACGATGTATGATTTGTGAGACCGTACCACGTTTTGAGTCTGCATTTACATAGAGAAGGTGTCCTGCATCTATATGCGCGTACTCTGAGAGTTCTACTTTAAGCAACTGTAAGGATTGATCACCACCAAGGTCAAAGCTTTTGAGGATAGCATTGGCATTTTTTCCTACATTGACCCGATGTGAAGCCACCATGCTATACTGTTTGTTTTCCATCGTTTGAAGCTTTTTCACTCTAAGTGTAGAATCTTGGGCAATATGCATATCATAGCCGTATAACACTAAACTGTTTTCTATATTGTCAGCTACAAAGTTTTCATAGACACTTGCATGACGATTGGCTTGGTTAGACAGTACTATACGGTAGTTGATCAATGCATTACTTTGTGTAAATCTGTGCTCTATCTCCACTTCCGCATCACCGTCTATTTCTATCTTAATGGTATGAGGGCAGAGCAGGTGACCAAGGTAATAGAGTGGATCAAAATGTTCCATGTCTAACTTCTTGCCGGCTTCAAAATTGATACGCATGCCTTTAGGTGCGGATACTACCACCCCATCAACTATCTCTATTATAGGACCTTCAGTAATGGTCTTAGGTAGATAATCCAAGGTCTTATAGTCAACGTCTAAAAGTTTTTCTATATCAAAGTAATGATACTGTTCTGTTTTTTTGTGTGGAAGACCCAATGAAACAAATTTTTCTACTAATTCATCACGTCCTTGCACACCTAAAGTCGTTGCGACTTCTTTTTGGCTTTGGTTTTTTAGATTTAAGAGTTTCATTACTCCTCCTCTATGGCATCATACCCGTTCTCTTCTAGTTGGGCTACTAACTCTGGTCCTGCAGTTTTAATCACTTTTCCATCTTTCAGTACATGGATATAATCTGGCTCAATGTAGTCAAGAATTCTTGAGTAGTGTGTGATAACCAAGAACGTACGTTTACCGTCTTTCATTTTGTTAATACCTTCAGAAACAGCTCTTAATGCATCAATGTCTAGACCAGAATCAATCTCATCTAGTATGATCACTTCTGGCTCTAAGATGAGCATTTGAAGTATTTCATTACGCTTTTTCTCACCACCAGAGAAACCTTCATTCAATGAACGGCTGATCATGTCTGATTTCATACCTAACATCTCTAGGTGACTTTTCATAAGACGTAAAAACTCTGCAGCATTTAACTCTTCTTTGCCTTCGTGTTTACGTTTGGCATTGAGCGCTGTTCTTAAAAAGTATGCATTGTTTACACCTGGTATCTCTACTGGGTGTTGGAAAGAAAGGAAGATACCCTCCAGGGCTCTCTCTTCTGCTTCCATCTCTTTAATGCTTTTACCTTTATATATGATGTCTCCACCAGTTACCTCTACATCGTAGTGTCCTACAAGTGCTTTAGAAAGCGTTGATTTACCAGCACCGTTTGGTCCCATAATGGCATGTACTTTTCCAGGTTCTAGCTCTAGGTTAAGCCCTTTAAGTATCTGCTTGTCACCTATCTTTGCTTGTAAATTCTCTATTTTCATAATACTCATCCTACACTTCCTTCTAATGTTAATTCTAATAATGCTTTGGCTTCCACCGCGTACTCCATAGGGAGCTGGCTAAAGACTTGTTTACAGAAACCATGAACGATCATGCTCACGGCATCTTCTTCGTTGATACCTCTTTGACGTAAGTAAAAGAGTTGTTCGTCACTTATTTTAGACGTGGTCGCCTCGTGTTCTATTTGCCCTAGTGTGTCTTTAGACTCTAGGTAAGGGAAAGTATGTGCACCACATTCAGACCCTATGAGTAGTGAGTCACACTCAGAGTAGTTTCTGGCACCCTCTGCAGAAGCGTTGACCTTCACGAGCCCTCTGTAGGTATTTTGCCCTTTCATGGCAGAGATACCTTTAGAGATGATGGTAGAACTGGTGTTCTTACCAATGTGTATCATTTTAGTTCCCGTATCTGCCTGTTGGGCTAGGGTAGTGACTGCCACTGAATAGAATTCACCCACTGAGTTATCACCTTTTAAGATACAGCTTGGGTATTTCCAAGTGATGGCAGAACCTGTTTCGACCTGTGTCCAGGAAACTTTTGCATTTTCTCCTTCACAGATAGCACGTTTTGTTACAAAGTTGTAGATCCCGCCTTTACCTGTCTCATCGCCAGGGTACCAGTTTTGTATAGTAGAGTATTTGATCTCTGCATCTTTGAGTATGACCAGTTCAACCACCGCAGCGTGTAATTGATTGTCATCACGTGTAGGTGCAGAACACCCTTCATTGTAGCTCACATGTGACCCCTCATCGGCGATGATAAGCGTACGCTCAAATTGCCCTGTATTCATAGCATTGATCCTAAAATATGTACTAAGCTCCATCGGGCAACGCACACCTTTAGGGATATACACAAAAGTACCGTCGGTAAATACAGCAGAGTTCAGTGCTGCAAAATAGTTGTCAGCCATAGGTACTACAGAGAACATATATTTTTTGACAAGTTCAGGATGATCTTTGATCGCTTCTGAGATAGAACAAAAAATGACACCATGTTTCTCAAGTTCCTCAGAGTATGTCGTCTTTACAGAGACAGAATCCACAACTGCATCGACGGCAACTTTTACACCGGCAAGTTGCTTTTGCTCATCTAGTGAAATACCTAGTTTTTCATAGGCTTCTAAGATCTTTGGATCAACCTCATCTAAACTGTCTATACCTTCTTTAGGTGCAGAAAAGTAAGATATAGACTGATAGTCTACAGGCTCATACTCTACATGTGCCCATGTAGGCTCTGTCATAGTTTCCCATTTCTTGAGTGCTTTGAGGCGAAGCTCTAACATCCATTCTGGTTCTTCTTTTTTCTTAGAGATGAACGCAATGGTATTCTCGTCCAGCCCCGGTGGAACTGTTTCAGTTTCGATATCTATCTCAAAACCGAGTGCATATTCGCCCGAGACAGCTTTATCTAATCCTTCATTTGCCATTTAAAATCCTTATATAGATTATTTTCGTCTTTTGCATTTTATAGCATAAAAGTTTGGTTGGGTCAAGTGTTTTTGATAATTAGGACTAAATTCATCTTATTTATCATTTTTGAATATACTGCAACTAACCTTCAAATAACTTTTGTAGTTGATTAATATCCTGCAAAAGGCTAAAAAGTGGATTTTTTTATCACCTCTGATATGGACCTAAATGTAGGATTCTCAGATCGGTAAAAAATACCAATACTATGGGTCATTTTCAATACTTTATGCATTGCCTAGGGTAGGTTGCTACTGTCATAACACTCTTTAATTAGTGGCGCATTTTCCAATAAGTATGTAATTCCTAAGATAGACGCTTTTGTTTTAATGCTTGCAAGTTTTGTGAAACAAAATTCCAATTAATCAGTCCCCACCATTTATCAAGATAAACTGCTCTTGCATTTCTATTATCTATGTAGTATGCGTGCTCCCATACATCACAGGTCATTAAAGGCGTATGATCTGATAGAAGAGGATTACCGGCATTTGAAAATGACTCTAAGACCAATGAACCTGAATCATCTATACTCAGCCATAACCATCCTGAACCAAAGAAACCTTCAGCAGCCTCCAAAAAGAACTCTTTAAACGCTTCAAAAGATCCAAAGTCATTGATGAATAATTCTAATAGATCTTTAGATGGAGCAGATATTTTTTTGCTCATTCCATTAAAATAAAAATTATGATTGAATACCTGAGCTGCATTGTTAAATATAGCATTATCAGATGTTTTAACAATCTCTTCAAGGCTGAGATCTTCATATTTAGTGTCTTTTATCAAGGTGTTGAGCTTATTGATATATCCTGCATGATGTTTTCCATGATGATATTGTAATGTCTCTTTTGAAATATATGGCTCCAAGGCACTTTCATCAAAAGGTAAATCCATTAACGTATGTGTCATATTTATCCTTTTATACTTTCATTCGAGAAAGCATTATTATCTTATACTAATATAGAATGTGTGCACTGAATGTGTAGTTTTATGGTCCTGATCTAGTAGAAGCATTCACTACTAAATCCTTCTAATGGCATATTTTATTAAACAGGGCTTCATATAGCGATTAATGCTGTTAAAAAACATTATGGTACTATATTTATTCATTACAAGCTGGGAAGCAGAAATGGTAAATAGAAGATGTAATTTAAGTTTTAAATTATTCCATAAGGTCATTGAGTTGTTACTAAAAAGGTAACCATGAACTTTGTTTATCATAAGGAAGGATCAAACATGCCTAGACTCTCCATTAAAACGCATATATTCACCATTTTTCTATTGCTTGTCGGTGTAGTATCCTTCTCTCTTCTTTTTTCTCAATACTACTTCAGCGAAAAGCTTGCCATTGACTCGACCCATAAAACCTTTCGTATCATTTCAAAAAATATCAGTGAGCACATACATAAAGAAGCTGTTGCTACAAGAAAAATCATAAACCTAAAAAGCAATCATAAAAACTTACTCGAACCTATTACCTTTAACCCTCTGCATCCTTTTTTCGATCATATGGTACAAGTTTTGGAGAGGAGCTCTAATCTTCATGCTATCTATTTTGTACATCCTGATGGAAGATTCTATGAAGTGATCCATATGCAAGACAGACCTCGTTTATTCAAAACCTTTCATGAACCTGAATCTACACACTGGACTATAGTTACTATTATTGACAATCAGCAACAAAACGCTTTTTTGGATAAAGATTTTGAACTCATAAGCCAAACACGCTTTGATAAAAAGTATGATCTACATAGCCGTCCATGGTATGTTAAAGCTCTGAACTCCACAAATATTATTACTACGCTGCCTTATCTATTTTCTAATAGCCATCAAATGGGTGTCACTTATGCCAAACAAATTGAAACAAAAGGTATCGTTCTTGCGTTGGATTACACCATGTCACAGTTAAATGAAATTTTAGCTTTACAAAGGTTTGATCAAAAATCAGAAGTTTTTCTTGTTGACAACGATGCTAAGAAGTTTGCTTCTTCTGCATTTCCTGACAGTGATACATCTCTTCAAACACAACTACTTGATACAGAACTTGCACAGGCACTTAAAGAGAGAGGAACAGAAGAGATCATTAAATACTCTGAGGGTGAAAATAACTATTTTGTAATGTTTGCTCCATTGATTAGTAAAGATAAATTCCTGGGTATAAAAATAGATGCAGATGCACTACTAAAGCCGTATAAGGAAAATATCCAATATGCATTACTGATTGCTTTTATTCTATTACTGTTAGCGATACCATTTATTTTCTTCAGTACCAATCTTATTGTAAAACCTATACGAGCACTGATTTTAGAAAATACCAAGATCAAAGAGAGGGAATATGCTGACGTGAATGCCATAGATACGAATATCATTGAATTTGAAGCACTTTCAAATTCTCAAGTCTCCATGTCAAAAAGTATTCAGGCCTATGAAATATCACAAGAAGAACTACTAGATGCCATTATCAAAGTAATGGCTGAAGCCATTGATACTAAATCACCGTATACTGGAAAGCACTGTGCCCGCGTCCCCGAAATAGCAAAAGATCTTCTTGATGAAGCCAATCGCTCTACATTAGATGCCTTTAAAACATTTTCTCTGAGATCAAAAGATGAACTCAGAGAATTTCAAATAGGTGCCTGGTTACATGACTGCGGAAAGGTTACTACTCCGGAATATGTAGTAGATAAGGCAACAAAGCTTGAAACCATTTATAATAGGATCCATGAGATACGTATGCGATTTGAAGTGCTTTGGCGTGATGCACAAATAGAATATTTGCAAGATAAGATATCACTTGAAGTCCTTGAAGAACGCCAAATACGTTTGCGTGAAGATTTTGCATTTATCGCTTCTGCTAACGTAGGAAGTGAGTTTATGGAAGAGTCGCAGCAAGCACGCATTAAAGATATAGCACAAATGGAGTGGCAACGATACTTTGATGATACACTCGGATTAGGTCCCATAGAGACGCTACGCTATACAGACAAGAAGAATGAAGTACTTCCTGTCACAGAAAATCTGCTAAGTGACAAAACACATCATATAGTACCTCGTGAAGATTTTGATTATGATGCCTATGCTTCTGAAGGTTTTAAACTTGAGGTACCGGAGTATCTTTATAACTATGGTGAAATTTATAATTTATGTATAGACAAAGGAACATTAAGCCCTGAAGAAAGATATAAGATTAATGAGCACGTCATTATGAGTATTAAAATGCTTGAAAAAATTCCTTTCCCTTCTCATCTTACTAAAATACCAGAATATGCAGGAACACATCATGAAACACTTATAGGGACAGGCTACCCTAAAAAACTTACTAAAGATGAGCTTTCCATACCTGCACGTATTATGGCCATTGCAGATATTTTTGAAGCATTAACAGCATCTGATAGACCCTATAAAAAAGCTAAAACCCTTTCTGAATCCATAAAGATCATGAGCTTCATGGTAAAGGATAAACATATTGATGAAGATCTGTTTAAACTGTTTTTAACCAGTGGTATTTACAAAAACTATGCAGAGAAACATCTAAAACCTGAACAGATAGATGAGATAAATATTGAAAGTTATCTATAAGCCTCACTCTGTAGAAATACGTTATTATCTTTGTATGTAAGTATCAAGATTTCATAAAGTAGGTAAATATTAAGAGTAAATGATAAATGTAAAAAACCTTATAAAACCTCCTATATAGAACATTTTATAAGGTTTTCAATTGAAGGGGTAAGGTTTATGCCTCGCAAACGTAGCTATAGCGATAAACGTTATAAAATATGTTACCTTATAAGGTTTTCATTTTTCAGGGAAAAAATTATTTTTTGACAAGTAGATTTATATAAAATGATATACTAAAAAAATACACAAGCGTTTATACATCGTATTATGAAAAATTTAGTTTAAAAGGATTCATATGAAAAAGTTTATAGGGGTAATGACGATTCTCGCATTACCATGTTTGATGTTAGCACAACAGGTTTCTTCTCCAAAAACTGGAGAAGATAGTGATGGTTCTGTCTTGCCATTTCCCGAACCTCCTTCTGCA
>NZ_JBATIY010000015.1:0-9773 GCF_049668085.1 Sulfurovum sp.
AGATGTGGGTGGACTGAAAAAGAGATTGTTGTTTCTCTTTGCCTATATTGGGATATTGATGAGTGTGGCACTCTCATTTGTAAGTGAGGGAGATTGGGAATCAGCTGTATTTGTTTATGTACTGGGAAATATAGGGTTTATGGGATCAAATATATTTTATGATTCACTTTTACCGACAGTTGCGAAAGAGAAAGAGATTGATTTCGTTTCAGGACTGGGGTTTGCGCTAGGATACCTTGGAGGAGGGATCCTTTTTGCACTCAATGTTTGGATGATGCAAGATCCCTCTTTTTTTGGATTTTCCAGCAATATAGAAGCGATTAAGATCTCTTTTCTTTCCGTTGCTTTATGGTGGATGCTTTTTTCTTTACCCTTGTTGCTTTTTGTTAAAGAGAAAAAACCTGTAGATGATAAAAGTACAGTACAAATCATTTCGGAGGGTTATTTCAGGCTGATCAGAACCATTAAAAAGATCAGATATTTCAAACAATTAGTACTTTTTCTCATTGCTTACTGGTTGTACATAGATGGGGTTGATACTATCATAAGGATGGCAGTTGATTATGGAATGGCAATAGGATTTGATACTAAGAGCCTGATCTATTCACTATTGATAGTACAGTTCGTTGCCTTTCCGGCAACACTCGTTTTTGCCAAACTGGCCCAGAAGTGGGATACCAAAAAGGCGATTCTATTGGCAATCTTCATCTACCTTTTTATTACACTTTGGGCGGCATTTATAGATGAGATCTATGAGTTTTATATCCTCGCAGTAATGATCGCCCTGGTACAAGGAGGTATACAAGCGTTGAGCAGGTCATATTATGCCAAAATGATACCGGGTGAATATGCTGCAGAATTTTTTGGTTTTTATAACTTCTTGGGAAAAACAGCGGCAATCCTGGGTCCATTCTTGATCGCTATAGTCGCTTTGATCACGGAGAATTCCAGAGTAGGGATAGCTTCTGTAGCGATCTTTTTTATTTTGGGTGGCATATTGTTGTTAAGAGTGGATGAAAAAAAAGCTGCTGATGAAGTACGATCTAATCTTCATGTAGAGGATGTTTGATCATCTCTTCATGTATCGCTTTTTTAACCTTGTCTGTCAGTTCATCATAGGTTAGCCCTTTTGGATAGATCGGTTCTAAATATTTAATAATAACGGGAGCCGGTCTTGGGAATAGTTTTCCTGCACTCATCGCCTCAAAGGTACCGTCGAGGACAACAGGTACTACTGGAATATCCAGTTCAATGGAAAGTATTGCAAAAAACTTTTTAAACTCTAATAGTTTTCTGTCTCGTGACCTCGCACCTTCTGGAAATACAACAAGGTTCTGTTTATTTTTTAAGGGAACCGTACATTTCTGCATCGAGGCTTTAAGATCATAGTTCACATCGATCATAATGGTCTGAGTGTTTTTCATAAAGAGTCGCATGACCTTTGTGTCAAATACTATTTGAAAAGCCAGAAAAAATGTCTTCTTCAAAACTTTGTAGGGTAATGCAGCAGCAAGTATAAAACCATCTAGCATACTTTGATGACTGGGGGCAATGATGCATGGCTGATCTGGAAAGTTTTCATGACCAGAGACTTTTAGTGAAAAGTAAAGTTTATATAGTGGAAAACAAAGCGTTTTATATATCATGATCGGGAAAGATGTATATTTAAGGTCAAAGTGTATCTTTTCGTTCAGAATAGTTTTCCAGTTAATATCAGTTATAGTCACTTTTTGCTTTTTTTCATTGACATAATGGCAAAGTTCACCCATGATCATCATTTGTGACAACAATGTTTCACTGATATGCACACCGAAACTTTTTTCAATAAAAGTTAAAGTCTCAACATAATTTAGTGAGTCTAGATGCAGGTCGAGTTCAAGATGTGATAAAGGTGTTATAGGTTCAGTCGTCAGAGTCGAGAGATAGTTTTTTATGTTTTGGTAGACTTTGTCTTTTGGAGCATCTTCTATATTTGTAGAAGGCAGTGCTTGTTCAGTCATGAAATTTCGAAGTTTATCTCTATCAATTTTTCCTTCCTCATCTTTTGGTAAGGGAGATCGGACGATCTGATAGCCTTTTATCGTTTCTTCTTCCATCGCTTCAATGTTATAAAGCTCTACAGCATACCATTTGATCTCATTTTCAAGACGCATGATCTTACGTTTTTTAGCTTCATGAAAATCCGGATATATTAGTGCAAAGAGATGGCCATCGTGCATAAAGACTGCAACTTCCTTGACAATATTTGATATCTTCAGGATCGTTCTTTCAATCTTAAGAGTGTCAATTTCTTTATGAATATACATACCATTATTATACCTGTTTTTTTGGTTTTGCTCTACTTGACTTTCATTTTGTTTATTAGGTATTATAGATATAAGTTATCTTCAATACAGATGTGAGGTGTATAAGATGAAACGCATATTTTTTTTATTACTTATAGTCATTTTACCACTTTTTTCTAGCACTTCTACAATTGTTAAATTAGGTATAAAAGGTAATATAGGTCCTGCAAGTAATATCTATCTCAAAGAAGGAATTGAAACTGCACTACGGCAAAATGCTGACATAATGCTAATCGTATTGGATACTCCAGGAGGACTCTCTAGTTCTATGCGTGAGATGATACAGCAGATCACAAACAGTACAATTCCTATCATTACCTATGTTTCTCCCAAAGGTGCACATGCAGCGAGTGCCGGCACCTATCTAATTTATGCTTCACACATTGCGGCTATGGCACCCGGAACCAATCTCGGCGCTGCTACTCCGGTCAACCTTATGCCAACACCAAAGATAGCAGATACAAACACTAGTGCTTCTACTGTTCTAGAGAAAAAAGTAATCAATGATGCTATAGCTTACATCAAAAGTTTAGCTGAATTGAATGAACGTAATATATCATGGGCCATTGATGCTGTAAAAGAGGCTAAGAGTATATCTGCTAAGGATGCATTGGAATATGGAGTTATTGATCTGATTGCAGAAGACAGCAATGAATTATTGACTAAACTTGAAGGCAGAGAGGTTATGGTTGGCGATAAGAACATAACACTTCACACTAAAGATGCAGCGATATTGATCTTTGAACCCGACTGGAAGATCAAATTATTATCTGTTATTACAGATCCTAACATAGCATATATACTTCTTATCATTGCTGTATATGGCATATTTTTTGAGTTGATGAATCCAGGAGCAATCTTCCCTGGAGTCATAGGTGTTATCTCAGGAGTGATCGCGTTGTATGCATTAAATATGATACCATTTAATTATGCAGGATTGTTGTTGATCATCTTAGGTATTGCCTTTATGATTGCAGAAGTTTTAATCACAGGATTTGGAGTTTTAGGTATTGGCGGTGTTGTTGCATTTGCTCTTGGATCACTGCTTCTTTTTGATGCCGATACATTAGGCAGTGGTATCTCCATCCCTCTTATTATCGCTTTTTCTCTAGTTAGCTTAGGATTCTTCATTTTTGTACTTCGGTTTCTTATAAGATCAAGATCTATAAAAGTAGTAACGGGTGTAGATGAGATGATTGGATCGACTGCAGAAGTGATCGACTCAACTGAAAAAGGGTACCGTGTTCGCTGTCATGGTGAAATATGGTACGCTCAATCGGATAGTAAGCTACAAATAGGCCAAGATGTATGTGTAGAGAATCTGTCAGGATTAGTTCTGCATGTTAACCCAATAATAAAGGAGTAAATTATGTTACCTATGATACCAATGAGTACTGTTTATATCGTATTGATACTGATTATTTTGCTAGCGTCTGCCATCCGTATTTTACGTGAATACGAGCGAGGAGTGGTCTTTACCCTTGGAAGATTTACCGGAGTAAAAGGACCGGGGTTGATCATTTTGATCCCGGGTATACAAAAGATGGTGCGGGTGGATCTTCGTACCATTGTTTTGGATGTCCCGACGCAGGATGTCATCTCCCATGACAATGTTTCAGTACATGTGAATGCAGTTGTCTATTTTCGTGTGGTTGATCCTGAAAAAGCGATCATTCAGGTAGAGAACTTTTATGATGCTACCAGCCAGCTTGCACAAACAACACTGCGTTCCGTTCTTGGCCGACATGAACTTGATGAGATGCTTTCAGAACGGGAACAATTGAACTTTGATATTCAGGAGATATTGGACAAGCAGACCGATGCCTGGGGGATCAAGATCGCCAATGTCGAGATCAAGCATGTTGATCTTGATGAGAGTATGGTACGTGCCATTGCCAGACAGGCGGAGGCAGAGAGAGAACGACGTGCCAAAGTAATCAATGCAATGGGAGAACTCGAAGCAAGTGAGAATCTTCTTAAAGCGGCTGAAATTCTCGCTAAAAACCCGTTGGGAATTCAGCTACGTTATCTGCAGACTCTGAGTGATATCTCCAGTGACAAAACCAATACAGTGATCTTCCCATTTCCATCAGATCTACAGCAGTTCCTTAAGGGAATAGGCAAAGAGTAAATGAAATATGGAAAAGCTTTTTATTGTGACAATTTATTTTTTTGATTCATAATATAAATACTGTTTAATCGCTTCCATAAAAGCATGCAGATCTGATGGCTGCCTAGAAGTAATCAGGTTTTTATCTATGACTACTTCCTCATCTTTATAGATTGCACCTGCCTCTTCAAGTTCTTTTGCAATGCTTTTGTAGCCAGTAGAAACTCTACCCTTCATTAAGCCTGCAGAAATAAGTATCTGGGGACCATGACATATGGCTGCAACCAATTTATTATGATCAAAAAAGTATCGGGCAATCTCTAGTGCTTTTATATCATTTCGTATCAAGGCAGGGCCTTTCCCTCCGGGAAGAATCAGTATGTCATACTGCTTTGGTTCTACTTCATTCAGGGTTATTGTGGGATATATGTGAAACCCATTTTTTCCGATGATAGAACCCTTATTCATAGAAGTGATGTCTACATCAATACCTAGTTCTCGAAGAAATTGATAGGGTATTTTTAACTCACAGTCTTCAAAAAGATCTGCAGAGATGATCAAAGCTTTCATACATTCTCCCTTTTATTTCATTATGACATATTAAATCAGATAGATAATCTGTTTCATATATAGCCATTATTTTATAGTATACTATATATAAAAAGTGTTTAGGGATATCCATGCCACTCAATATACCGAATCTATTAAGTTTTTTTCGCATTATAGCCGCACCATTTTTATTAGTTACTGGTTGGTTTGGTATGCCAACGCTTTTTTTTATCCTGTTTGGATTGATGCTGCTTTCTGATGCACTTGATGGTATCATCGCACGTATGCTCGATCAGACCAGCGAACTTGGAGCTAGGCTTGACAGTTATGGAGATATTTTAACCTATCTTACTACCCCATTAGCGGCATGGTGGCTTTGGCCTGAACTTATTATAAGTGAAATAAACTATATTATTGCGGCGATCATTATCTATGTGCTTCCTGCTGTTTTTGCCCTGTTCAAATTTGGAAAACTTGCGAGCTATCATACTTGGATAACTAAGGCATCAGCAGTATTGATGGGTATAGGTGTGGTATTTTTACTTGGATTTGAAAACAATCTTTTGTTTCATATTGCTATTTACTTTTTAGTGATCGAAATGGTGGAAAATATTGCTATTACTTTTATATTGCCAGCACAGAAAAGTAATATTCATTCCATTTGGCATGCCTGGAAAGAAAGAACAGGCAAAGGAGGGAAGTAGTGCAACTGACATTTTTAGGAACAAGTGCCGGAAAACCGACTAAAGAAAGAAATGTCTCTGCGTTAGGGTTAGAGTTTCAGCAGGATGACAAGTGGTATCTTTTTGATTGCGGTGAGGCAACACAGCACCAGATCATGCGAAGCAGACTCTCTAGTGGTAAACTTTCTACTATCTTTATTACACATCTGCACGGAGATCACTATTTTGGTCTACCAGGACTCTTGAGCTCTAAAAAACTAGATACTGCCTTTAGGCCTCTTAGTATATACGGTCCGAAAGGTATTAAAAGGTTTCTTGAGTGTGTACTGGATGTCTCATTTGAGAACTTGGGGTATGAACTGAAGATCATTGAATTTGAAGCTGATGACTTATTTGTTTTTGACAAGTTTTCATTGAAAGTATTGGCACTTGAACACTCTGTGGAGAGCTTTGCATTTTATATCAAAGAGAACGACATTACCAATAAGATTAATGAAGAGAAATTAAGAGCTATTGGTATGGAGCCATCTGCACTTTATGGGGAACTGCAAAAAGGAAACACTATTGTCTTCAGAGGAGAGGAACTTCATCCAGAAGATTTCATGCTGACACCCATAGAAGGACGAAGAGTAATCTTAGCAGGGGATAATGTCAGACCTGATATCTTAGGAGAATACCTTGAAGGTATCGACCTTTTGGTACATGAATGTACCTATACACAGGCTGATTATGATCGTCTTAAGGTAAAGGTGTTACATACTACAGCAAAAGATCTTGGTGAGACATCCCAGAAAAGGGATGTCAAAAACCTTATAGCATCACATATTAACCCAAGATACAATAAGCATGCTAGCGAGGGTGTCGAAGTGATCTATAATGAGATCCAACAATCCTACAAAGGCAGACTGTATATTGCTGATGACTTTGATGTTTATCGGCTAAGCAGAGAGTGTGTTATTGAAAAACTATAATGTATTTACAAAAAGTTATTTTCAATAGAGGAAAAAAAACATTAAGGGATAAAAATTATCCTTTGTTTAAGTTTTATTCCATTACAATATAAATGTTCCATAAAATAATTAAGGAGAATTAAAATGAGTAAAGTAACAAAAAATTTAAAGCAACTTCAAGCAGATGCACATGCATTGTTCGTAAAGATACATAATTACCACTGGAATGTAAAAGGTATGGATTTTGAACCTGTACATTTGAAAACTGAAGAGATCTATAACACTATGTCTACACTCTATGATGATGCGGCTGAAAGAGTTATACAATTAGGTGGAAAACCTTATCTTACTTTAGATGATCTTGCCAAAGCAACAAATATCAAAACAGAGAAGGGTGATACATTCAAATCAAAAGAGGTAGTAAAAAATATCATTACTGACTATAAATATTTACATAAACTATTTCAAGAGCTAAGTGATGATGCAGATAATGCGAATGATAAAACGACTGCTGCTTTCGCAGATGACAATGTAGCGGTACTGGAAAAAGAGCTTTGGATGCTCGATTCAATGATAAAGTAAATAAAGGATTTTTCAAAGTGAATATCTATACTGAACGACATATGGTTTAGATGCCTTTCATGGCATCTTTCAATCAAACTCTAATCAAGGAGGATGTCATGTTTGATAACAAAAAATTTTTTCAACACACTTCTGGTGGCGGTACATCAAATCAAGACTGGTGGCCTAACCAATTAAAACTCGATATATTACACCAACACTCTTCTCTATCTGACCCTATGGGTAAAGACTTCAATTATGCCGAGGAATTTAAGACACTTGACCTTCAAGCAGTAAAAAAAGATCTCATCGCAGTAATGACTGATTCACAAGAGTGGTGGCCAGCTGATTTTGGTCATTATGGACCATTGTTTATTCGTATGGCATGGCACAGTGCCGGTACTTACCGTAGTGGTGATGGTCGTGGCGGTGGGGGGAGTGGGAACCAGCGCTTTGCGCCTCTTAACAGTTGGCCTGATAATGTAAATCTAGATAAAGCAAGAAGATTGATATGGCCTGTCAAGAAAAAATATGGTAGAAAGATCTCATGGGCTGATCTTATGATCCTGGCAGGAAATGTTGCTATGGAATCGATGGGCTTTAAGAGCTTTGGTTTTGCTGGTGGACGTGAAGATATTTGGGAGCCTGAAAAAGATATCTATTGGGGTACTGAGGGTACCTGGTTGGATGATAATCGTTACTCAGGTGATCATGAAGAGTTAGAAAACCCTCTTGCGGCTGTTCAAATGGGTTTGATCTATGTCAATCCTGAAGGTCCAAATGGCGAACCAGATCCTGTTGCAGCAGCCAAAGATATTCGTGATACCTTCGCTAGAATGGCGATGAATGATGAGGAAACTGTTGCATTGATCGCCGGAGGACACACTTTTGGAAAATGTCATGGTGCAGGAGATGCAGCACATGTAGGCCCTGAACCTGAAGCAGCCGATATTGAGGAGCAAGGACTTGGATGGAAGAGCAGTTATGGTTCAGGTAAAGGGGCTGATACGATCAGTAGTGGCCTGGAAGTTACCTGGACCTCTACACCGACAAAATGGAGTAGTAACTTCTTATGGAATCTATTTGGGTATGATTGGGAATTAACAAAAAGTCCGGCTGGTGCATACCAGTGGATACCGACAAATGGGGCAGGTGCAAATTCAATACCTGATGCCCATGATCCATCCAAACGTCATGTTCCTACAATGCTAACTACAGACCTCTCTTTACGTTTTGATCCAGCTTACGAAAAGATTGCAAGACGTTTCTATGAAAATCCAGATGAGTTTCAAAAGGCTTTTGCTCATGCGTGGTTTAAGTTAACTCACCGTGATATGGGTCCAAAATCACGGTATCTGGGCTCGGAAGTTCCCAAGGAAGATCTTATTTGGCAAGATCCGATTCCTCAAGTTGACCATGAACTGATCGACGATCAAGATATTGCTTTACTAAAATCAAAGATTCTTGCTTCGGGACTATCCGTATCAGAACTGGTTTCAACAGCTTGGGCTTCAGCATCTACTTTCCGTGGTTCAGATAAACGGGGTGGTGCAAATGGTGCGCGTATTCGTCTCTCACCGCAAAAGGAGTGGGAAGTAAATCAGCCTGATCAACTCTCTAAAGTATTGACTGTGCTGGAGGGTATCCAAAATGAGTTTAACGAAGAACAGACAGCTGAGAAGAGCGTTTCACTTGCTGACTTGATAGTATTGGGTGGTTGTGCAGGTGTTGAACAAGCAGCAAAGAATGCAGACTATGAAGTAATTGTTCCCTTTATCCCTGGTCGTATGGATGCTTCAGAAGGACAAACCGATGCAGACTCTTTCGACGTCTTGGAACCGGTTGCAGATGGATTTCGTAACTACCTGAAGACCAAGTTTTCTGTTCCTGCTGAAGAACTACTGATAGATCGTGCTCAATTGTTAACATTGAGTGCACCAGAGATGACGGTACTTCTTGGAGGTATGCGTGTCTTAAATACTAACATAGTACAGTCTCAACATGGTGTATTTACAGATCGTCCAGAATCACTTACCAATGACTTCTTTGTTAATTTACTTGATATGGATACTGCATGGAAAAAATCTTTAGAAGATGAAGATCTATTTGTAGGTAGCGATCGTGCTACAGATGAACCCAAATGGACAGCAACACGTGTTGACCTGATCTTCGGTTCCAATTCTCAGTTACGAGCTTTAGCAGAAGTCTATGGCAGTTTTGATGCACAGGAGAAATTTATACAAGACTTTGTAGCCGCATGGACAAAAGTCATGAATCTGGACAGATTTGATCTGGCTTAGCAGTTCTACAATGTGTTTCTAATACTTTTTAAACATACGAAATACACGTATTGATTTCGTATGTTTTTATCTACTTTGTGACAGTATCTGTTTTAAGGATATAGGTGAATTCATCCTTATTGTTGTAACCAATGACATTTTTATAGCTCTTTTGCGTTTTATGGTCTATGAAATGTACGATTGGTGTGAAACCTGTATCAAATTCTTTTGGAAAAGGATCCTTTTCCCTATTGATAATAAGCGGTATATAGTTTTTCTGAATGATCGCATTAACC
>NZ_JBATIY010000016.1:0-8435 GCF_049668085.1 Sulfurovum sp.
TATCAATGTACCTTTGGCACTGATAGGTGGATTTATAGGACTCTATGTGAGTGGTGAGTACATGTCTGTTCCAGCCTCTGTAGGTTTTATCGCTCTGCTTGGTATTGCAGTACTCAACGGTGTTGTAATGGTCAACTACTTTAATTACCTCATTAAAAATGGTACAGAACTTAGAGAAGCGGTCATAGAAGGTTCTATAAAAAGGCTTAGACCCGTTCTAATGACTGCTACTATTGCAGCTTTTGGTCTGCTTCCCCTACTCTTTGCTACAGGACCAGGCTCTGAGATACAAAGACCGCTAGCCATTGTTGTCATCAATGGTCTTATTTCTTCGACGCTACTTACTTTGATCATACTTCCGATACTGTATCTGAAGTTTTCAAAGAATATTGAAGAGAGTAAAATACCACAATAGTTGTAGAAAGAAAAGAGCATTATCTTTGCTCTTTTCTACCAGTCAATACCCTTTACCGGGTGTTCTTCCCTCTTATCAGCCTTCTCTTTTTTACAGCCCTCTGGCTTTGATTCACAGTATTTGTTATAGGCTATCTTAGCAATTATGAACAACACAACAGAAATGATAAAAAATAGTAATGGCTTTTTCATAATACTACTATAGCAGAAATATTTTTAGATATAATCAATGTATCAAGTTATGTTTTTAATCTAACTATGAAAGGTTATTTTTATGGCACTAAAGTTTTTCCTCCCTTTTATCTTATCATTCGCCTTATTTTTAAACTCTTGTGGATCAGGTTCGAGTTCAAGCTCTACTTCAATTACAGATGATGGAACAGAAGTATTTTCTTTAGAGGAAAAACAATTTTTACATGATCTATTTTTAACTGAATATCTATGGTACGACCAGGTTGCATCAAATATAGATTACACACAATTCACGGAACCTCAAGAAATGATCAATGCATTGCGTATCGATCCATATGACCAGTGGAGTTTCACCATGACACAACAAGAATATGAAGATTATACAAATCAGCTAACGTCAGGATTTGGCTTTGGTTATACAAGTGACTTTTTTATCTATTTGGTACGCATTAATGCACCTGCATACGGTTTATTGTTTAGAGGAGATCAAATTTTGGAGATCAATGGGGAAGCTGTGACAGATACCTTGATAAAGCAAGCAAGTGATAACCTCAATGTACCAACTACTTTCACCCTACTCAGGGATGGGAATCAGCTTTATGTTACAGTCTCACCTAGTGAATATACTTTTAATGTTTCATTAGGGAAGATCATTACACAAGGTACGCAAAAGATTGGATACTTACGTTACGATTCTTTTACAGAGAATTCGGTAGCTGAATTTGAGCGTATCTTTACACTGTTTCATGGTGAAAATATCGATGAACTAGTGATTGATCTGCGATACAATGGTGGCGGTTCTGTTACTACTGCCAGTGCATTATTGGACAACGTTACCAATGCTTATGCAAGTGAAAGACAAATGTACCTTGATTGGAATGCCAATTATCAACAGTATAATTCTAGCTATACATTTGAAGATATCGATCTGCAAGATGGTAATGAGTTAAATATGAAACGTGTGTTTTTTCTTACAACTAAAGGTTCAGCTTCTGCAAGTGAATCTGTGATCAATGCTCTAGTTCCTTATTTGGGTGCTGATAATGTTGTAACTATAGGGAATTTTACACATGGAAAACCAGTGGGAATGACTGGTAGAGTTTATAGCACCAATTACTATTTCCTCATTAACTTTTTTGTCAGAAATAACGACGGTGACACTACTAGCTTTGATGGTATACCACCTGTCTGTATTGCTGAAGATGATATTACGCATATGATGGGTGATGAGAATGAAACTATGCTAAAAACGGCGCTACATTACATAGAAACGGATTTATGCCTTTAATATGATATGATCATCATAAATTTACCGGAAAAGAAGAATGAAAAAATTATTATTGATAACAGTATTATTAACGGGATTGCATTCAGCTCAGTTTGAAGATAACACAAGGTTATGTGATGATGGCAATATGGTTGGATGCTTTAATCTTGGTATTATGTATATGAATGGGATTCGTGGAGCAACGAAAGATGAAGCTAAAGCTGTAGAATATTTTAGAAAAGCTTGCGACGGTGGTGATATTGATGGATGTTTTAATGTTGGAAAATATTTTGAGGATGGCATAGATGTAAAGCAAGACCTCTCTAAAGCTATGGAGTTCTATAATAAGGCTTGCGATGGTGGAGAAGCTTTTTCCTGTATGACCCTGGGGAATCTTTACCGTGATGGAAAAGGAATGATAAAACGCGATCGACTTAAAGCTACAGAGTATTTTAAAAAAGTTTGTGATAGCGGTTATAATGAGGGATGTATTCAATATGAAATGATAAGATAAAATAAGTGATATTGAAAATAACAAGATAATGGCATTTTCTTTTAGTGTTTTAGGTTGTAAAATATATAGGATTAGAATATAATACTTACATGAAAAACCTCCGAAATGCACTTTTACTCAAACAACTCATACAACTTAAACAATTAGGCTATAGATATACTTCTGTAACACCATACAAGGAAGAGGAACAAGACCTTACACTTCCAAATACTCTTGAGTCTTTAAAAAAGCAAGCGATGGAGTGTCATTTGTGTGAGCTTAGTAAGAGTCGTCATAAAGTAGTCTTTGGGGAAGGAAATCCACACGCAGATATACTTTTCATTGGAGAAGGACCCGGTGCAACTGAAGATAGTTCTGGAAAGCCTTTTATGGGACGTTCAGGAGAACTTCTGACAAAAATGATTGAAAATGTATTGCTTATTTCTCGAAATGATGTTTATATCACCAATATCGTAAAGTGTCGACCTTCCAACAATGCTACACCTACACCCATGCAGGCACATACCTGTCAGCCCTATTTGATGAAACAGATAGAACTTATACAACCAAAGCTAATCATTACATTGGGTGCAACTGCTTATCATTACCTTACCGGCGATGACACAGAGATAAGTAAGGTCAGAGGTATCATACATAAACAAAACAACTATACAGTTATTCCTACCTATCATCCGAGTTATTTACTGAGAAATCCAAGTGCAAAAAAAGAAGTATTTGATGATCTTTTAAAAGTAAAAGAGTTGATGACAAGATGATCATTGGAATTCCCCCAAGAATATCGGGGGAATGAAGTAGAGAAGTATTATGCTTCTCTCGCTTTTGTGATTATCTCTTGAACAATAGACGGATCTTCAAGTGTCGATATGTCCTGAGTGACCTCTTCATGTTTCGCGATAGAACGTAAAATTCTTCTCATGATCTTACCTGAACGTGTTTTTGGTAATCCCGGTACTTCAATGATATGATCCGCTTTTGCAATGTTTCCTATCTCTGTAGCTAGAAGGTCATTGATATGGTGTTTAATATCTTTATTAATATGTCCCTCTTTTAGTACAATATAGATAAAAATAGATTCACCTTTTATATCATGAGGACGCCCTACTACCGCAACTTCTGCTACATGTTCATCTTTTTTTACTGCTGCTTCTATCTCTGCCGTACCCATACGGTGACCAGATACATTAATAACATCATCCACGCGACCTACGATAGTAATGTAGCCATCTTCATCTTCTACTGCACCATCACCAGAGAAGTATACAGCTTTACCGTCTTTAGCTACGTCACCAAAATATGCTTTTTTATAACGCTCAGAATCACCCCATATATTTCTGATCATACCTGGCCAAGGCTTAGTGATACAAAGCAGTCCAGGCTCACCCTGTTCTTTTTGTACCCCTTCATAAGAGAGAATTTCAGTCATAATTCCAGGTAAAGGAAATGTCGCACAGCCAGGTTTTATTGGTGTTGCACCTGGAAGTGGAGAGATCATATGTCCGCCTGTTTCTGTTTGCCACCATGTATCAACGATTGAACATTTAGAGTTACCTACTGTTTCATAGTACCATTTCCATGCCGCTGGATCTATAGGTTCACCTACTGTTCCTAATACTTTTAGGCTTGATAGATCATATTTTTCAGGTTCATGCTCTCCCATCTTATGAAGTACGCGAATCGCTGTTGGTGCTGTATAGAACTGAGTGATCTTGTGGTCTTGTACCATTTTCCATGCACGTCCCGCATCTGGGTATGTTGGAACCCCTTCAAACATAACTGTCGTGGCACCAGCAGCTAATGGTCCATAGATGATATATGTATGTCCTGTGATCCAACCAATATCTGCTGTACACCAGTAAACATCATCATCTTTTACATCAAATACCCATTCCATAGTCATTTGAGCCCAAAGAATGTAACCCGCTGTCGAGTGCTGAACACCTTTTGGTTTTCCAGTACTACCCGATGTGTAAAGTAAAAAGAGTGGATCTTCAGAGTCCATCGCTTCAAATGGACACTCTGCATGTTGATCTACTACCAGTTCACTGTAGTTGTGGTCTCTGCCCTCTACCCAGTTGATCTCTTCATTATTTCTTTTTACAACAAGTACTGCTTCAACGCTATCTCCACCTTGAGAAAGTGCATCATCGACCACTTGTTTGAGCATATAAGGCTTACCTTTTCTGTAGGCACCATCTGCAGTGATCACAATTTTCGCTTCCGCATCTTCAATACGGTCTTTCAGTGCCTCTGCAGAGAATCCTCCAAATACGATAGAGTGTATCGCACCGATACGTGCACATGCCAGCATAGCATAGGCTGCTTCAGGTATCATAGGCATATAGAGCACAACTCTATCACCTTTGGATACATTAAATTCGTGTCTAAGGAGGTTTGCCATTTTATTCACATGCAGTGATAGCTGTGCATAAGAGATATGCTCCACTTCACCTCTGTCACCTTCAAATAAAATAGCTGTTTTATGTGCGTGATCTGCGAGATGCCTGTCTATACATTGGTTGGATACATTTAGCCTTCCTTCTGTGAACCATTTATAAAAAGGTGGATTACTACTATCCAATACCTTATTATAAGCAGACAGCCAATCTATCTTTTCATCTGCAAATGATTTCCAAAAGCCCTCATAGTCTTCTATCGCTCTATTCTGTAGTTTCCAATAAGCATCCATACTTGGGATAGCAGCATCTTTGGCAAATTCCGGATTTGGGTTAAAAGTCTCTTTTATCATAAATAATCCTTTTATATATGTATAAGATCATTTTAACATAGAAATGGGGGCAATGAAAAATTGTAAAAGAAAGAAATTTTAAATAGGAGTATTTACTCCTATTTGTTACGTGTGGTAATGATTTAGATTATACGATCTCTATTTTTTCTACGACATCAAGACCAAAACCTGCAAGTCCTACAAATTCTGTATCTTTATTTGTGGTTAGGAGGTTAATGTTTTTAATACCAAGATCTTTAAGTATCTGTGCACCAACACCGAACTCTTTAGCTTGTTCATGAGATATAACTTTGGTATCAAGAAAGATAAGTGTTCCTCCATTGGTCTTTAAGTAATCTATAGAGTTATTGAGTGCACTAAAACGTTTATCATCAAGTACAAGTCCTATATCCGTACCTATATTGTGAAACTTTACATTTGCTGTTTCGTGTGTCTTGTAAAACTGTATCACTGTATGTGTTCTTTCAAGGTGGTCTGTGTATGTGATCTTTTCTACTTTGATACCTCTAAGTTCGCTCTCTTCTTCTTTTATACGCTTTATAAGCTTCTCATTGGCTAAACGGTACTCAACGATATCTGAAATGTAAACGATTGGCATATTATGCTCTTTAGAAAAGATCTCAAGGTCATCCATACGTGCCATTTTACCATCGTCTTTGATGATCTCACAAATAACAGCAGCAGGAGCAAGTCCAGCAAGTTTACAAAGATCTACAGAACCTTCTGTATGCCCTGTTCTGACCAATACTCCACCATCTTTAGCTATGAGTGGAAAGATATGCCCTGGACGTACAAAGTCATCACTCACTGTTTGTGGACTTGCAAGTTTAGAGATACAATCGTCTCTCTCAGCAGAAGAGATACCAGTTTCCGCATTGGCAGAGTCTATAGAAACGGTAAAGGCTGTCTCATGGTTGGAAACATTGTTGCTTACCATTGGCATAAGATCAAGCTTAGATGCGATCTCTTTTGTAATAGGAGTACAGATAAGCCCTCTAGCTTCTTTTGCCATGAAGTTTACTAGATCAGGAGTAGAAAAAGTAGCTGCATAAACAAGGTCACCCTCATTTTCACGATCTTCATCATCCATCATGATCACCATTTTTCCTCTTTTTACCTCTTCTATAGCTTTCTCTACTCTTTTTATTGCTTCACTCGACATCAAAATCTCCCAAATTTTTTACTACACATATATTGTTTAAAGAGTATTATACCTATTCGTACTTCACCTAAGAAACTTTTTTTAACTTTTTTTTAAAACCTCTTGACATGTGAACCATTTGGTGCTATAATGCCGTCCACATAAGCATTAAGCTTGTGAAGATTGGGGTATCGCCAAGCGGTAAGGCACTAGTTTTTGGTACTGGTATTCGGGGGTTCGAATCCCTCTACCCCATCCATCAGATTTCATCTTGGTTTAATTAAATCAAGATACAATCTCACTCACCAATTAAATCGAAAGATTTAAATTCCTGTCGCGGGATAGAGCAGTTTGGTAGCTCGTCGGGCTCATAACCCGAAGGTCGTAGGTTCAAATCCTGCTCCCGCAACCAATTAGAAACCTTCACAAAGAACATTATAACTTCAGATAAAGATAATTCCTCTAACTTAATAATTAGTATAAAATCTACTAAAGTCTAAATTTATATGTATGTGTAGTAATCTAACCTGCAATTTATAGTAGTGTTATAGGAGACGATTTAAGGCTATTAAAAAAATTTACCCAGATTGATTTTGCTAAGCTACCAAGCCAAAAGGCTTAGTAACTACAAAAATTAAAACCTGTAACTAAACCCGAAGTTCCAACTATCAACAGTGAGTTCAGTACTCACATTACCAATAGTATCATCATCGTCATACATTGATAGGTAGTCTATATATAGAACAAGGTTGTTATCAAACGTATATGAAGTACCAAGACCCCATTGAAAACTATCATCATCGGAAGAGATACCTCCAAAATCATAATCAACATTACCATAACCCAATAGCCCATAAGCAGTAAAAGTAGTAGTCACTGGATACATTGGTTTGACATAAAGTCCCCATATAGTAGTATCATCGTCAAGAGATCCAGATACATACTCATTATTATTTGGATCTACATTATCTGTATAAGATACTGATCCATCAGAATTAGTAAATACCATCCAATATCTACCTTCAATTGCTAGATAAGAATTGAATTGATAACCAGCTTGAAGCATAATTGTAGCATGGTCGATTTCTAGATTAAGAGCTTCAGTTGGAGCTGATCCATCCCCCTCTGTACTTACTGAACCATAAGCAGCACCATAATAGTAGCCACCGTCATAAGATAAACTTGGTCCACCGGCTGCATAAGAATCAGGTCCATCTGCATCATAAGTACCTCCAGCTGCTACTGCAAATGTACTCATTGCCATTATAGCTACTATTGAAAGTGTTAATTTTTTCATATTATTCCCTTTTACATCTAGAAGTAAATAAGTTTAACATTTTTTATGTCATATTTATGTCATATACTCAATTTTGATAAAGATGTAAATCAAACAAAATCTGTATATGCTCATTGAGGGCATATACTCTAGTACACATACACAGACTCTACAATAGTGACTATCACCCTAACAAATGGAAAGGATATAGATTTGTTGGTAATATAGATTTACTATGAAGCAAAAATTGACATTCTTCTGACATTTATTTAGTATCATTTTTTCATATATATACTTTTGGGAGAAGAATATGTCTAAAAATGAATCAGTTGAAGAACAACTAAATAATATACTTGAGCGGTATCATCTTTTATATTGGAAACAATTAGGATTACAAGAATTAATCAAAAATGCAGTGAGAGAGAAAGAACACTGGGAAGCTATAGATAATATACGTATGACAAATGATATGACTAGAATTATTGAAATAGCTGAAACTCTAACGGAAACAGAAGTCGCATAAAACGGATAGTAGTATGCGATAGAATCTTAGAGGATAAAAGACTTCTTATCTTTGCATAATCCTGTATGCAGGATGCATTTCTGTTGCAGTCATATGTCTAATAGTCAGTGGGAGATCGAGAATGGAAATTCCTGCATCTAATGTTGGACGTATCAGATAGCTGTGATAAGTGTAACTAGGATCCTAATATCCTTTTTTCTTCATGTCATCATACTTATCACAAGCCATAGGAATACCGCCTTTACAAGCCTTATTAAACAGCTGTTTAGCTTTAGGGAAACTCTGACTACGACCAGCATAACCACCGTAGTAACCAATACCAAGCTTATAACACGCCAAAGCATATCCCCCATCACAGCCTT
>NZ_JBATIY010000017.1:0-30350 GCF_049668085.1 Sulfurovum sp.
TTCCACATTTATATGACTTTGTTTATGAGTATGCAAGCGACTCTGGTAATATACCAGCGTGTTAAGGTATTTTATTATAAAATAGTGGTGTAGATTTACGTAATGTAAATCTTCTGAATGTTAACAAACAAACTTAAAGGAATTAATATGAAAAAATTTGCAATCGCAATGTTACTTGCTGGATCTACTTTACTTATGGCTGATGGTGCTGCTCTTTACGCTAAATGTGTAGGTTGTCATGGTGCAAACGGTGAAAAAGCTGCTCTTGGTAAATCTGCAATCATTACAGGTCAAGATGCTGCTAAAACAGTTGAACAACTTAAAGGTTACAAAGCTGGTACACTTAATATACATGGTATGGGTGGTCTTATGAAAGGTCAAGTTGCTTCTATGAGTGATGCTGACATGCAAGCTGTTGCAGATCACATTGCTGCAATGAAATAAGTTTTTCTAAACTTTCAATTCAAAAGCCTTTTGGCTTTTGAATACTTCTTCTTTTTCTCTACATTAAATTTTCTTTTACTTTTTTATCTTTATGAATATAACTGAATATACATCTGTGTATAGTCATTCAATGTATTTTTAATATGTATTGGATGAATTGTATAAATATTTTTAAAATGGAGAGAGAAGATTGTATATTCTTGGTGAGCAGGAAGCTCACCGATCGCTAAATTTTTATTAGCAAGCTGGTTCGTTACCTGTATCACTGGCATACTCAAAACAGAATTCAAAAAGATGCGGAGTCCATTTTTCTTTATATGTTTCTACTGCAGGACATACTTCTTTTACTTTTGCTTCAAATGTTCCTGCTTTAAATGCATCTTCCCATTCTTTTTGTTTAAATGCTGCAGCAAAGTCTCCACCGGTTTTATCTCCACATTGACCTTTGATTTTTTTCCCATAGATCTTTTGACCTTTATTGATACTTCCTGCCTCAACAGTTGTAGTAAGTAGTGCAAAGCCAAAAAGTGCTGTAAGTGCTAATTTAGTTACGTTTTTCATTTTGTTCCTTTTATGTAAATTGGATTTTTTAGTATATCCTACTTATGATTATGAATATATATAATATAGATGAATTTAGTAAATTTTTTTTCATGGTCAAAAAAGTGACATAAATATTTATACTATATTACATACTACTTCCACATTTTCCTGCTTCGCATTTCATTGTGGGTATTTCTTTTTTAGGTATTTTTCCAGTATTATCTGCAGCACATTTTGTACTCAGCCTGCCTGTCTCTTCTGCGCGCACACATGCGTATAACTCTTTAGTCGTCATAGCTTTAAGTACACATTCCCTTCTACTGTCATCCTCCGCAAGCTGGTTTAAAATATTCATCTTCTTTTTTACCAGAACAGCAGAACCATCGACCATAGAGGCACCACATTTGCCTGGTCCACATTTCATTCCACCTTCAGTAATTGACTCCTTTTTTTCTTTATCTGTACATCCTGATAGAAGTAGTAGTAGTGTGGAGAATACTATAATAGTTAGTGTTGATTTCATTTTCTTTCCTTAGATTTTTTTAATTGATGTTTTTCATACATTTCGTAGAAAATTGGTATGAGCAGTAAGCTTAATATGGCTGAACTCACCACACCACCTATCATAGGTGCGGCAATACGCTGCATGACTTCACTTCCCACACCTGTTGTATACATGATTGGAAGAAGACCTGCCAGAATGGCAAATACTGTCATTAGTTTTGGTCTTACTCTTTGTACAGCACCTTCGTAAATAGCATCTGAGAGATGTTGTCTGTTAAAAGCATCTCCCATTTTTTTACGCATTCCTTCGACACTTTCCTGTAAATAAACGATCATGACTATGGCAGTCTCTGCCGCAATACCTAGGAGGGCCAAGAAACCTACTATCACCGCGATACTCATGTTGAACTGTAGTATATAGAGGTAGAGCAGTCCACCTAGCAGAGCAAATGGAAGTGTGAAAAACACAATGAGTGTAGGCATCATTTTCCCCAATGCAAAATGTATCAGTATCAATATGACCAATAGTACAGTAGGGACTATCCACTTTATTTTTTTCATCGCTGATTCCAGGTACTCTGACTGTCCTGCCCACTCCATATAATAGCCTGAAGGTAGCTTGATATTTTGTAAAGCTTTAACGGCTTGGTCTTTGTATTTGATGGCACTTATTCCAGTTTGAGGGGTAATATAGATAAACGTTACAGGTGTTGCCATCTCACTTTTGATGACAGAAGCACTCTCTCTGTATTCTACTTTAGCAAAGGTCGAAAGTGGGACAAATCCAAGAGCTGTTTTGACTTGTATATTGCGTATATCATCGAGATTACGACGCTCTTCTTCTTCAAAACGAAGTGCAATAGGGTAACGTTCCAATCCTTTATACATAGTGGTGATCTTTTTCCCACCAATGGCTGCTGAAGTATAGTCATGTATCAGGGCTTTGGAGATATCATAGCGCTGTAATGCCTCACTGTCTATGTGGATATCTATAAAAAATCCTGCACTTGCCTGATCGGAAAAAACAGACTGAGTACCTTTTAGTTCACGAAGTTTTGATTCAATTTTCATAGCTACTGATTGCAGCCCCTGTGCATCTTTTCCATAAAGCTTGATACCTAGAGGAGTTCTTATGCCTGAGAGCAACATATCAATACGTCCGCGTATAGGATAGGTCCATGAGTTTACAAGACCTGGCACCTGGAGGGCTTCTTCCATTTCTGCCATCAGTTTTTCATGTGTCATGCCTGCACGCCATTGTGATTTTGGTTTAAAGGTAATGATGGTTTCGATCATGCCGAGTGGGGCAGGGTCTGTGGGAGAATTGGCACGGCCTCCCTTACCAAATACGGTGGCTACTTCAGGAAAACTTTTGATGATCTTATCGGTTTTTTGTGTCAGTGCTTTACTTTGATCTACGGAGATACCATAAGGTGTTACAGGCATATACATCACTGTTTGTTCATTGAGCATAGGCATAAATTCCCAATTTAGTTTTTGGTAAAGAGGCAGGGTAAATGCAAGTGCACCAATGGCAAGCACAATGACAAGATATTTGAGTTTTAACCCATAGACCAAAAGTGGATGATACAACCAAATGAAAAAACGATTGAGTGGATTTTTTGTTTCAGGAATGATTTTTCCTCTTACAAAGTATATCATCAGGACTGGCACTAGTGTGACTGAGAGTATTGCACCTGATGTCATAGCAAAAGTTTTTGTAAAGGCAAGAGGATTAAAAAGTAATCCTTCCTGTCCTGAAAGTGCAAAGATAGGCAAAAAGGAGACAACCACAAGTGCCAGGGCAAAAAAGATAGGCCGTCCAACGAGTTGAGAAGAGGTAATGATGGTTTTAATACGTTCATCATTATAGAGTGGCCTTCCTTTCTCTTCTTCTTGTCTATGTATGGATTTGTGAGCATTTTCTATCATTACGATGGATGCATCCACCATAGCACCGATAGCAATTGCGATACCTCCAAGACTCATAATGTTCGATCCTATACCAAAAAGTTTCATGAGTAGAAAGGGTAGAGCTATAGTTAGCGGAAGTACAATAAGCATGATGAGTGTCGAACGAAAATGCATCAAAAATAAACCGATAATAATAATGACAATGATACTCTCTTCCAAGAGAGTTGTTTGCAGTGTTGCTATCGCTGACTCTATGAGTCCTGAACGGTCATAGGTTGTGACAACATCTACACCCTCTATTTCAAGTTCTGCCATTTTAGACTTGATACGTTTGATAGCAGCATAGACATCTTCACCATAACGTACCATGACAATGCCACCAACGACTTCTCCTTCTCCATCGAGATCAGCGACACCACGTCTGGCACCAGGGACCATCTCCACACGGCCCAATTGTGAGAGTGTGAGAGGTACTCCATCTTTGGTAGTGACTACAAGTTGTCGTATCTCATTTAAGTCTTTGATATACCCTTTTGCCTGGACCATCCATTCATAACCGTTTTGTATGACGATACGTCCACCGGTATCGTTGTTATTGTCTTTAAGTGTTTTAGAGATATCTTTGATGGAGAGATTATACTGAACAAGTGCATCGTTGTTTATAGTTATTTGATACGTCGGTACAAAGCCGCCAATACTGGCGACTTCACTCACTCCATCTACCCCCATAAGCGCGTATTTATAGTAGTAGTCCTGCAGTGTACGAAGTTCATCCAGACTTTTGGTCTGAGATGTGAGTGCATACTCATATGCCCAGCCAACACCGGATGCATCTGGTCCAAGTGTAACTTCCATCGTATCAGGAAGCTGACTTTGTATGGATGAGAGTTGTTCAAGCACACGGCTTCTCGCCCAGTAAAGGTCTGTACCTTCTTTGAAGATGATATAGATCAGGCCATTTTCATAGGTTGAAAAGCCGCGTACGGTCTCAATGTCTGAGATAGCCAGAAATTGTGAAACTAAAGGATAGGTTCCCTGATCTTCTATAATTTCAGGGCTTTGTCCTTTCCATGTTACCTGTACGATGACCTGTGGAGGTGAAAGATCTGGCAGGGCATCTAAAGGTGTGTTCTTCATCGCCCAAATAGATGCTACTATAAGAAATAGGGTAGTCATCAAGACTAAAAAACGATTTTTAACTGAAAGCGCTATGAGTTTTTCTATCATTAGTAGATACCATTAATTTGTGCATCAGAGTCCATCATGAAGAGAGCATTATTTACTAATGTGTCACCTTCATTGAGACCTTTCAGTATTTCATAATATTGGGAATCTAAAGGCTTTATGTCGATAACTATAGGCTCATACTCTCCTTTAAATTCAGTAGCAAGAAAAGCATACCATGTTCCATTTTTACGTATAGCTGCAGTACGGGGAATGACAAGACGGCTTTTCACAGCTGCTGATGCATGTACTTTTACATACATACCCGGTTTTAAAAGTGCTTGTTCATTATCTAGTGTCAATCTCAATGTAGCGGTAGCTTCTTTAGCATTTAGTACAGGGTAGAGAAGTGATTTTCTTCCTGTAAATGTTTTATGTATACCTTTTGGGTAAACAGTAAAGTGTTCAAGAAGAGAGAGTTTTTCTATCTCATTTTGATAGAGTTTTAATTCTACCCATACTTTCTCTAAGTTTACGATTTGAAAAAGCTTTGTCTGTGTGTTAAAAGATGCACCTTGATTAATATTCTTTTCAAATATCCATCCGGACCGGGGAGCATAGATGGTTGTGTGTTCATCAACCGTACGTTCTGTATTTATCTGCTTTATCTCTGCCTCGCTTACACCTAAAAGACGAAGTTTTGTCCGTGCACTTTGAAGCATCTGAGGCGAAGGAGTCTTTTTATTATATTCTAAAGAGTGCAAGTAATCTTGTTTAGCTTTGTAGACTTCAGGAGAATAGACTTCTGCCAAGGACTCACCTTTCTCTACTTTTTTATAGAGTGTATCTGCAAACAGTTTTGTAACATAACCGGAGAACCATGCATGTATATCAACTTTATTTGAATCTTCTGCAACTATATATCCATAATTAATTTGTTCTTTGGATGTAGTTATTGTTTTGACTTGTGTGGTTTTTACATTAAAAAGCTGCTTTACGGTTGCTGTTTCTAATCGAAGAGGTTTTGCAGGCACTTTTTTGGTCATAGATGTTTTACCTGATGCGCACTTTCCCGCTTCACATTTCATGGCAGTTTCAGAGAGTAGTATGAGAGGAAACAATATTAGGATAATTATTTTTAACATTATAGTTCTCCTGTAAGAGATTTGAGTCTAGCTTGTGTACGAAGATACTCAGCTTTTATAGAGATGCGTTGCTCTTCAAGTGCCAGTTTCTGTTCTAGGAGATTTGTGTAGGTAAAAAGATCACCTCCATTTTGAATGTTAGATTGACTCAGTTCGAACATATGTTCAAGTTGAGGCAGGCTTTCATTTTGAATAATTTTATAGATCTGATAGGCTTCGGTGAGTTTTGCATACATGCTATATATTTCGCTTTCTAGTGAGTATTTATAATCTAAGGAGGCACTTTGTGCCGCTAAGACTTCTTTCCGAGCAGCCTCTGCATTGAGTTTTTCTGAACCGTAAAGAGGAAGAGAAATACCTACAGTAACAGAGGCATAGTCAGGATACTCTGTACGATTAAAATAACCTACTTTGACATATGGATCAGGAGTCACACTTAGATCCTGTATGGCTTTGTTGGCATCTGCAACATTTTTCTCTGAAAGTTTTATATTGTAGTTTGGATTGTTCTGAAGTTTAGCAAGATAACTTCCTAGTGATTTGGGGCGTTTGATCTCTAATGTATCCGAAACAGTAGATACTTTTCCTTGCACTAAGTATTTCAGTTTAGCCTTTTGGCTTTTCAATATAGCTTTATACCGCTCAGCTCTTATCTTTGTTTTTGAAAGCATCAAACTTGCAGACATGCTGCTTGTGTGACTTTTATTTTCGGTGGAGGCATAAGCTGTATAGAGATCTATGTTTTGTTTGGCTACAGCTTTATAGCGGTTGACAATACGGATACGCTCTTCAAGCTCCTTTATCGTATATGCTGTTATTCGTATCTCTTCAGCCAGTACTATTTTTGCTGCTTCATAGGAACCCAACATAACACTTTTTTGTGCTTGCGTAAAAGTTTTACGGGCATCAAGTTTACCAAACCATGGAAATTGTTGTTTAATGTTAATTGCATTATACTGCATGGGTTCTAGACCACGGTCAGTAGGATTTTCAAATTGGATGTCATTGATTGTAAAAGAAAGGTCGGGATTAGTGAAGTTTTGACTTCCTTCGATTCTCTCATCCATTGCAGAAAGACGGTGTTCTATTGTTTGGATTGAAGGATGATTTTTGATTGAGGCATCAATGAGCTGGTGGATACTTTGAGCATGTATTAGTACTACAGACACTATTATAAAAAATATAAGATGCATAACATTTCCTCTATATTGGTAAATCTATAGGTATTCTAATGTAACTCTGTGTACGATGTGTGTAAGGTTAAAACTATAGATAATTGTGCTAAAGTAGTGTAATAAAATAAAAAATATTATAAAACCTATAGATTTACTTGACATTAAATATATATTTGGCTAACATACACAGAGAAATGAAATAAGCACTTGTAAAAACCCTAGATATTTACATTGGACAAGGGCATTGCACATTTTTTGGTATTGATAGTCTCCCCCCTATATTGTTAATAGAAACCAAAAAATGACGATGTTGTAAATCACTCTAGGGTCTTTAGAGGTGCTAATTATCAATATTATGAAAGAAAGGAAAGAACATGTCACCAAGTTGCCCAATATCTACAAGAAGAGTTGATTCAAACATGGTAAGAGTCATTTCTTTTCAGGTTCTTCTTTTTGCTGTAGTACTTTTGATCACACAGGAAATCTTGTTCGCATTTGTACTACTATTTGATTTTTTGATGAGAGCTCTGCGTCAAACAAATTTCAGTCCATTTCAGATTGTTGGAAACTTTATCATTACTGGTTGGGGAATAGCACCTAAACTTTGTGATGAATCACCAAAAAGATTTGCACTCTATTTAGGATTGGTGATCTCATTGTTTCTTGTACTTCTTTATGTAGCAGGAGCTACAACATTCGCTACAGTAATAACCGTTATTTTATTAATTTGTGCATTACTTGAGACTTTATTCGATTTTTGTATAGGATGTAAGCTATACTACGCAATACAAATCGTAAAAGGTCTTTTAGCAAATGATAGGAATATCAAGTAAAACAATTTATGCTATCGCTGCACTTCAAGAGCTGGGTTCGATCCCAGACAACGAAGTGCTTAAGATAAAAGAGATAGCAGCAAATGCATCCATCCCACAAAACTTCTTAGAACAAATACTTTTAGAACTTAAAAAACAAGGTCTTCTTGTGAGTATTAAAGGTGCACACGGTGGCTATAAACTCGCCCGAAGTTTAAATGATATTACACTTAAGGATGTAGTACTTATTTTAGAATCAGATATATTCTCTGACAACTATCAAACTGATAATCAGGCCCTTAAACTCTTTTGGGATGATATAAAAGAGAAAGTTTCAACAGTATTTGAAATTCCTCTTTCTGAACTGAGAAACTATCAACTCAAAGCCGATCAAACACTCAATTATTCAATATAGGAACAGATCATGAACAATACCACTGACTTTAATTACTACAATACCTTACTAGTGCAAAGTGTAGGTTCAAAGGTAGGGCCTATCGCACCTACTATTACACCTTCAGCTGCTTATGGTTATGAAAATGCTGAAGAAGCAGAAGGTATCTTCTCTGCGCAGGTAAATAAACCACTCTATGCAAGAGTAGGTAATCCAACCAATGCTAGATTGGAATCTATTGTTGCGAAGATGGAAGGTGGGTTAGGAGCTATTGCTACATCATCTGGTATGGGTGCTATCTCAATGGTATGTAGCGCTTTTTTATCTGCTGGAGATGAAATACTTTGTATAGGTGGTTTCTTTGGTGGTACCTATTCACTTGTGAATGAAACTTTGGCACGTTTTGGTGTGACAAACAGTTTCTGTACCGTAGATGACTTTGAACACATCGAAGCCACACTTAAACGTGGCATAAAAATGGTTATTTTTGAATCTGTAGGTAATCCAAGTCTTACACTTCCTGATATACAGCGTATAATAGACCTTTGTAATAAGTATGAAACACTGGTCATGATAGACAATACTGCAACACCACTTTTGGTTAGACCATTAGAGATGGGTGCAGACATCTCTGTACACTCTTCAACTAAAAATATGTCTGGACACTCTGCTGCGCTTGGTGGTATAGCAGTGTTTAGAGAGGTAAAAGAAGAGGGTGATAAATTACTCAATCCAAAATATGCAGATGTACATAAGATCGTAAACAAGATGGGTAAAAAAGCATTTATACCTATCTGTAAAAAACGTGCTATCCGTGACTTTGGTATGACAGCAAATGCATTTGGTTCATTTATGACGATGGTAGGACTTGAAACACTTTCACTCAGAGTAGAGAGAGTCAATGAAAGTGTTGCAACAGTTGCAGCCCTGCTTGATGAGAGATTACCAGAAGGCGTGAGTGTCAATCACCCTTCATTGGTTTCAAGTCCTGATCATGCACGATACATGTCAGACTTCGCACAAGGTTGTGGTCCGCTCTTGACCATTAGTTGTGGTACAAAAGAGAAAGCGTTTGCTTTTCTTAACGAACTGAACCTTGTTACTCAAACTGCAAATATAGGAGACAATAGAACCCTTGCACTTCATATGACAAGTACTATCTACAGTGACTTCGATGCTGAAGCACGTGAATTTCTAGGTGTACATGAAGGGCTCATCCGTGTTTCTATAGGATTGGAAGACCCTAATTCTATCGCTGAGGACTTTTTACAAGCTGCATTTACAGTATAAGTGGTTTGTGTGTTACGTTTTTTTATACTTGTATCTCTCTTGTTGGTTTCTCTTGAAGCCAACAGCAAGCAAGATGGCTTGGCATATCTTAACACTATTAGAGAACATGCCGGACTCATCAAACTTAAAACCAATAAATCTTTAGAAAAAGCCGCTGCTTCTCATGCCAAATATCTTATACAGAATCAAAGAAATGGTCACTATGAAAAAAAAGGAAAATACGCATTTACAGGGACTACACCATCCAAAAGAGTTATAAAGGCAGGGTATCCGACTACATTTGTGATGGAAAACCTTTCTATCAACACTAAAGGGTATGCAAAATCCATAGATAATCTATTTTCAGCTATTTATCACCGTTTTGTTTTTTTGAATTTCGATAAAGATGAGATTGGTTTTGGGAGTGCATTCAGCAAGAAAAAAAAGAAAATAAAGCGTGCATATGTCTATGATATAGGATCTTCAGGTATTGCAGAACTTTGCGATCGATCGTTCAGTATGGAACATGGTGTCTACTATATGAAAAATATTTGTAAGCAAAGTACGAAGATGGTTCCAAAATCACTTTTTGAAGAGAAAAAAGATGAAATACGACGAAAAAATAGAGATATCATACTCTATCCATATGTGGGGCAAAGAAATGTATGGCCTGCATTTTATAATGAATCTCCAGATCCTCTTCCTGGCTATAAAGTAAGTGGTTTCCCTGTTTCTGTACAGTTTAATCCAGCCTATTATAAAAATGTAAAGTTGAATTCTTTTCGTTTATATGATGGGAGTGGAAAAGAGATAAAAGAGATTAAGATACTTCAACAGAAGAATGACCTCAACCAGCTTTTTGGAAAATTGGAGTTTGCACTTATGCCACTGAAAAGATTGGAATTCAATACCACATACACGGTACTTTTTGAAGCTGTTGCAGATGGGACTAGAGTGAAAAAACGTTGGACATTTAAAACGATAAAGCCTAAAGAAATTCTCTATAGAATCACCAAAAACAAGACCAATTTGACCGTACTATCCGGTTCAACAGCTGTGTTGTATATGGTACCAGGTTCAAAAAAAGATATTATACACAGTTATAGATCCAGAGGAGGTGTCAAGGTCACTTTTCTTGACCAAAATACTTTAGAGGTCACTTTCCCGAAGAGACGCTCTTCGGGCAGGGTAAGTTTGGATGTTGGAAAGAAAAAGGTTTTTTTTGAAGTTCAGTAGTTAGAAGGTAGCTTTAAGACCATAAAAATAGTTTTGTAACTGCATCCAACCTTTGTTGGCAAACTGCTCCATAAAGCTCTCAAGTTTGTCCTTTTCTTTCCATACCGGATCTGTTACTTTGGCAAGTTTTTCAACTTCTGCTTTGGCTTGACTTTTGACTCCAACACGATCTATGAGTCCTGCCTCTTTCGCTCTTTTGGCTGAAAATATATGTGCATCTGCATAACTTTTTGAATCCTTGATCTCCAATCCTCTTGCCTCTGAAACATCTTTAACAAACAGGTCATAGGTATCTTTAGTGAGTGTTTCAAGTTCTGCACGTTCCTCTGCTGTCCACTTTCTAGTTGGTGTACCAGCTTCTTTGTAGGTACCTTGTTTGACTATCTGAGTTTCCACGCCAATGGTTTTCATCAGTTCTTCTATGTTTGCACTCTCCATGATCACCCCAATCGAGCCTACGATAGAACCTGGATTTGCAATAATAGTATTTGCATAGATAGATGCATAATAGCTGCCACTTGCCATAATCCCAGAAGCATATGCGACCACGGGTTTATGCTCTTTCAATGCTTTGATAGCATAGGCTATCTCAATAGAAGGTGGGACTGCACCACCTGGTGAATTAATATTAAGCAGTACACCTTTAATCTTAGTGTCTTTTTGTATTTCTTCGATCTCCTTGAGTAGGGCATCGGCATTCATGATCGGACCTATGAGTTGTATCTCTTGTAGGTTCGCTGGTCTTAGTTCTGTTGTTGAAGTGGGCATAAGTACAACAAAAGCAATGAGTAAAAAAAGCATTCCCAAAAAGTGTTGACCTATCCATTTAATCGCTTTTCCTATAGTACTAAACATATTTTTCTCCTTCTATATAAACTTCCGAGGCTTCTTTGGTATGCAAGATACTCCAGAGCGCTAACTCATCTGTTCGTTTAGGTTTTTCAGGCAGTGTGACGACTGCAAAATCTGCAAGTTTGTCTACTTCAATTTTACCACAGTTTAGACCTAATATCTCTGCGGCATCTCCAGTCACTGCACGTAGTAGTTTTTGGGATAGTTCTTGGATGGGTATATCATTGTGCAGCATGATCGCAGCTCTAAGTTCATCGAAGATATTGAGTGAATCATTGGAGCTTAGACCATCTGTAGCGACAGAGAAAGGAAGAGGCAGGTCTTCAATGGCAAGTCTGCCACATCCCAAGTATCGATTGGAACGAGGACAATGGGCGATAGAGTGTCCTTTTTGTGCCAAATAGTTTAACTCTTCTTCATTTGCCTGTACACAATGTGTAAAATGTGTAGGGTAAGTGTCAAAAGCATGCATAAATTCTTCTATATTCGTAACAGTAGTAGAAGTGTTGAAATATTTGAGAAAGAATGCTCTGAGTGTACCTGAACTTGATTCGAGCCATTCTCTTTCAGCTTGAGATTCTAAAAAATGTGTACTGAGGGGCATATGGTTTTTTTTAGCTACATTTACTGCTTTCTGTAAGATGATAGGATGTACAGAATAGGGAGAGTGTATCGCTACAGCAGGGATGATACGTGAACTTGTTTCACATGACTGTGATGCTTTGACGCGTTCTTGAAAGTCACCATAAAGCATGTCAGCATACGTGGCATTTGAACCTATAAGTTCATTGAAAAAAACAACACGTTGAGGGGTCTTTTCACAGACCTCAAGTTCATTACCAAAACTTGAAATAGCCCCAAATGTGGTGATACCTGAGCGCATCATCTTTGTACATTCATCTAGCATCATTTCATTGTTACAGGCACCCATAAGTTCATCACGGTGCTCTATCACAGAGTCAAGCCAAGGTTTAAAAGAGCCATAGGCTAAAGATGTTTTATTCGCTGAAAATTCTAAATGTACATGGGTGTTTATGAAGCCAGGGTAGAGTATCGAATTTGATTCTGTTTGGATCACTTTTGCATCGGGATAACGTTGTATGAGTTCTTCAAGTGTACCAATATCTTTGATCGTTTCCGTAAATGCAACGGCTTTATTTTGTACATAGCCATCAGGTGTATAGAGAAAGTCCGAATTTATTATCTTCATTTTGCCTCACATTTAATATATTTAGATAAAATAATACCTAAATTATATAAACAAGGTAGAAAATGAAAATAGTAGTGATACAAGGTCCAAACCTCAATATGCTTGGAATTAGAGAAAAAAATGTCTATGGTCCAATGAAACTAGAAGATATCCATTCACAAATGAAATCATTTGCTGATCAAAATAAAACAGAGATCGAATTTTTTCAAAGTAACCTAGAGGGTGAGATCGTAGATCGTATTCAAGAGTGTATCGGTGATGCTGACGGTATTATTATTAACCCGGCTGCATATACGCATACATCGATTGCTATTCGTGATGCTATCTCTGCTGTACAAATACCTACACTTGAAGTACACCTTTCAAACATCTACCAAAGAGAAGAATTTAGACACACTTCACTTACAGCACCTGTATGTGCAGGTCAGATCTCAGGTATGGGACCATTTGGTTACCACTTGGCTATGGTTGGTATGACACAGATACTTACAGAAGTAGCTGCAATGAAAGAACACCAGGCAAAAATGCAAGCGCAAGCACAACAAAAATAATTCTAACCTTTCCTCTCCTCCGAGAGGAGGGATATACTTCAATCTTTAAAACTAAATCAAAGGTCACCCATGAACTACATGTTCAAAGATGAAAATGCTATGTATTATGAATGTGGCTACAGTTGTGATAATGCTCTTTATCTTTCTTTAGGAAGTGAAGCATTTTTTATCACAGATAGTCGCTACACTATTGATGCAACTCAAAATGTACAAGGTGCAACCGTTGTAATCAATGGTGATCTCTATACTGAAGCCGTCAATTTACTCAAAAAGTCTAGAGTAAAAAAAGTGATCTTTGATCCTAAAGAGTGGAGTGTTGATGGTTTTGAGCGTGTGAGTTCAGAAGTTAAAATTGCTTTTGATCCACAAGTGGATTTTTCGCATAAAAAACGTATCATTAAAAGTGATGAAGAGTTGAAGATCATTGCAAAGGCAGCAAAACTTGGTGCGAAAGCTTTTAAAGCCTTGGCTAAAGAGTTTCGTAAGAACGGTTTTGGTGAAGATGAATATACATTAACCTACAGGGCAAAAGGTGTTTTGGGTGACTTTGGTAAGTATGATCTAAGTTTTGATCCTATCGTAGCTATCAATGCAAATGCAGCGAAGCCGCATGCTACGCCGACATCTACAAAGTTAAGGAAAAATGATCTGCTACTGGTTGATGCTGGATTGAAATATAAACGTTACTGTTCAGATCGTACACGTACAGTACAAGCAGATAAGTATTTTATGTTCGATACGAACCAAAGTTTTAAAAGTAAAAAAATACAAAAAGCCTATGATACCGTGCTTAAAGCACATGACAATGCTATCATAAAAGCACGTTCTGGAATGAAAGCCAAAAATGTGGATGCACTGACACGTGACATTGTGACTAAAGCAGGTTTTGGAGAGTTTTATGTACATTCAACAGGACATGGAGTAGGGCTTGACATTCATGAAATGCCATATATTTCTACAAAATCAGATACTGTCATTGAGGATGGTATGGTGTATACTATAGAACCGGGGATATATATTCCAGGTGAATTCGGTATTCGTATAGAAGATATGGTAGCCATGGTAGATGGTAAAGCAGTTGTCCTTTAGGTTATGTTATGATAAGAAAAAGGATAGATGCAAAAAACACTTTGATCAAGACCAAGACTTATCCTCATAGATTTGCAAGTAAAAATGGTCATGAAGTATTATTGGGGATCGGTGGGAATATCGGTGATGTAGTTCGTCGTTTTGATCATCTTTTGTATTATCTGAAAAGATCGGCTTTGGTTAGGGTAGTAGAAACAGCCCCTATCCTTAAAAATCCACCTTTTGGATATATAGATCAGGGATATTTCTGTAACTCTTTGATACGTATAGAGACATTTTTGTCTCCTAAGGCTTTATTACGCTATATATTGCGTGTAGAAAAGATCTTTGGACGTAAGCGTCTTTTTAAAGACGGTCCAAGAACATTGGATATAGATATTATATTTTATGAAAATGTAACAATAGAAACAAAAAATTTGACACTTCCTCATCCAGGCTGGAGAGAACGAGCGTCAGTATTGATCCCATTATCAATGATGAAAGGCAAAATGAAATGAGTAACAGAATATTTGCCAAAGAAAAAACTCCCGTAAAAGGCATTAAATATGAGCATACAGATGTTTAATGAGAAAGGTATAACAAAATGATTAATGAAACATTTGTAGCTTCAGATCCAACTAGTGCATACGAGCAAGCAGTGAAGAAATATGGAGATGGTGTTAAACTTATTTCAGCAAAACAGATCAAATATGAAGATGGTAAATTACGAAGTGAAGTCTGTATCGCTGTACCTAAAGAACTTTTTATGGAAAAGTCATTCGGAAAGGCTGCTATGGAGAACAATGATGTTGATAGAGAAGAGGAAGCGCTATTAGCAGAATTAGATGAAATGAAAAAACAGTTGTTTCTCATGCACGAAGAGATGTCAGATGCATCACATGAGAGTATAATGCAAAAAGTGAAGAAGCTTTTTATGGACAAAGGTATCGCAAAATCTTGGTTGGATGACGTGATGATGACATTGATGGGAAGCAATATACTTGATGATTCTACGCTTTTGGTCTCGTATTTACTTGAAGAGATTGATGAGAGTTTACATGTACAAAAAGAAAGATTGGATGAACCTAAGATCGTGATGCTCGTAGGTCCTACCGGTGTGGGGAAAACAACGACTATAGCTAAGTTGGCTGCACGTTATGCCTATTTGATGGAGAGACCTTATAGGGTGGCACTTTTAAACCTCGACAGTTACAAAGTAGGTGCATTTGAACAGCTTGGACATTATGCTGATATCATGCAGCTTGAACATATTACTGTGGATAGTGTGGAAGACTTTACTACGGGATTGGAAGCATTGGATGATTATGATGTGATATTGGTTGATACAGCTGGTATGTCTCCTTATGACACGCAAAAATTCATTAAAACAGTTGAGTTTGTTAACACTGATATGCATAGAAACCTAGAGGTGAATCTTGTCTTCCCTGCTACGGTTAAATATGAAGATATGGATGATATTTATAATAATTTTTCATTCTTGGACCTAAACTCAGTGATCATTAGTAAATTTGATGAAACGAAGCATTTTGGAACACTGTTAAATTTTATGTTACTATACAAATTGCCTATGAGTTATTTCTCAGTAGGACAAGAAGTGCCTGATGATCTTATGGTCGCTTCAAAAGAGTATCTTTTAGAGCAGTTTATTGGGGATTTGGATGAAGATGAAGAGTGAAACACAAGCCCTTCATTTAGCTAGGATGATGCAAAGACATATGCATATTCCAAGCTATGAATTAGCACTTCCTTTTATCATGGTTCGAAGTAAAAAACTTAAAAAGTTAAGTGTGGATGATGTACTGCTTACAGGGTTTGATAGACTGGAGTTCCTTTTGATAGATGGAGATACCATTCGTGCCAATATGCAACTTAAACAGATAGAGAATACATATAAAACAGAAATTATTGATTTGTCAGAAGAGACTGCAGAACAGACTGATAGTAAAAAATATAAAACTCTAAAGATCTCTTTTGGGACCGTACAGAGCAAAGTGTTGGATCTAGGTCATACCATCGATTTAACACATAGTGATTTAGAAAAAGTTACACTTGTTTCAAAGGATAAAACGATAGCAGAAGGCTCTTTAGTTATTGTGGATGAAGAGATAGCCATACAGATAAAGGAAGTGAATTAATATGAGCAAGAAAGTATTAGTAGGTATGAGTGGAGGTGTTGATTCAACTGTGACATCTATTCTTTTACAAAAAGAAGGTTATGAAGTAGAAGGCGTGTATATGAAACTTCATCATAAACCTGGTTACCATGAAGAGAACTTTACAAAAGCACAAAGAGTAGGTGAGTACCTAGGAGTAAAGGTTCATTTTCTAGATTTGAGTGAAGAGTTTAATGATAATGTCTACAATTATTTTGTAGAGAGTTATAAAGAAGGGCTTACACCTAACCCCTGCGTTATGTGTAACCGTACCATTAAGTTTGGAAAGATGGTTGAGTTTGCAGACACTATAGGGGCAGATCATGTAGCGACTGGTCATTATATCAAGTGTGATGGTGAATTTATCTATATGGCTGAGGATCCGAATAAAGATCAGAGTTATTTTCTTTGTGAAGTCAAAAAAGAAGTACTGCCAAGACTGCTTTTCCCTCTTGGTACATGGGTAAAAGATGATGTCAAAGCCTATGCAGCCAATATCGAGGTACTGAAAGATTTTGCCACACAAAAAGAGAGTTCTGAGATCTGTTTCGTAGAAAAGACTTACGATGAAGTATTGGCAAAGCATATGAATATAGACATGCCTGGTGAAACTGTAGATACGGAAGGGAATGTGGTCGGTACTCATAAAGGGTATATGCATTACACCATAGGTAAGCGTAGAGGTTTCTTTGTCAATGGTGCACATGATCCTCATTTTGTACTCGATATCAAACCTGAAACAAATCAGATCGTGGTAGGTACAAAAGAAAAACTCGAAGAGAATGAGTTTGAAGTGAAACATATTAATCTTTTTAAGGAAATGACGGAGTTTGATTGCATGGTAAAAGTACGTTACAGAACAACTGCTGTTCCTTGTCATGTTGTGATCAATGGTGACAAAGCTAAAGTAGTGTTGAAAGATCCGGTTTTTGGACTTGCAAAAGGACAAATAGCTGCATTTTATGAAGATGACAAGTTAATTGGTGGTGGAGTGATCTGTTAAATATAAAATAGAATATAGAGTACTATACTAAGGAATATCATATGAAACTATTTAAAGCATTGTTGATAGCGTCACTTCTCAGTTTGGGTACACTGTATGCTGACACAGTAAAAGTGGTCTATGACCTGACTACAGACAATATTGATAAAATAGAAAAACGCCTTATAAACAGTCTAGTAGCTGTCTCTAAGCATTATACTAGAGAGAAGAAAAGTTTAAAAGCTATCGTTGTGATTTCTGGTAATTCCTATAAGTATTTTGTAAATGATCTCAAAGCCTCTCCTTATGCATCTGATGACGATGCAGTCGATATGCAAGCATATTTCAAACTTCGTTTTAAAGATCTTCATGATGTATATGGTGTGACCTTTAATATGTGTTCTTCAGGCATGAAAGCAAAAAAAATACAGAAACATACACTCTATGAATATGTACATGCGGAAAAGATGAAAAGTGTGTATCTTATTGATGCACAAAATGATGGATATGCATATATGCCTATACATTAATATTCCAGGATGGAACCTTGAGGTATTTTACATATTTTAAAGGCTTTTTTTATAGTTTCATTTAATGATTTTGGATATAATGCATCAATTAAATTAACTAGGATGCTTTAATGCAACAATTTGACAGAACCAAATCCACTTCATGTATTCAACACTCTTTTGCTATATTACTTATACCTTTTCTTTTTTTAGTAGGACTGGTTCTAGCTTATGTAGGGGTGTTACCCATCAATGTAGAGGCACATACTTTCGGGATCGTAGCCTTTATATTTGTAGTCTTTGTATTTTTTGTAAAACATAATGCAAATTATTCAGTGTGTCATATGAAAGGATCTTTTTTCACTATGGAAGAGGAGCTTCAGGCAGCACTTCGTCAAAATGCTTTGACCATTATGGGTAAAACCAAATCTACTTTACATATCAAAGACTTCATCGCTGAATATTATCAGGATATTCGTAATGATAACTTTGCAAGAGTTGCCCCCTCTGTATTTCCTATGCTAGGTATTTTGGGTACATTTATCGCTATTGCATTGTCTATGCCTGATTTTACAGTCCAGGATCTTGGTGCACTTGACCGTGAGATATCCATATTACTTTCGGGTATAGGTACAGCTTTCTATGCATCGATCTATGGAATCATGCTTTCTCTTATATGGACATACTTTGAAAAAAGAGGAATAGCCAAAGTAGATAAGCAGATATTTGACCTGGAAAAACTTTATGGTCAGCGTGTATGGAAAAGGTCTGAGCTTATTAAACATGAGCATCAGCAAAGTGAACTTAAAGACCAACAGATCGTTCAGACACTTAAAGAGACATTTAATATGGACTTTATCAAAGAACTGAATGACCAGTATCTTAAAAACTTTACAACCATTGTGAATGACACAACGAACAGTTTTACAAAACTGACAGTACATATGCAAGAAGCCTCTTCAGAATTGCGTGATACTCTTGAAAATATACATAATAGACATCAAAGTATCGATGCAGTTGAAATGATGGAAAGAAATATTGAAGGGTTCAATGCCAATGCTCAAAACCTTCAAAAAACGATGGAACGTTTTGATGGTACAGTAGATAATACTTTTGAGAAGATAGATGAAGAACTTGGACAAGCTGTAGAAAAATTGGCTAGATTTTCACATATCCTTGCTGATCAAAACGAACAGATACTTGAGAACATTGAAAAACTAAAAAAAGAAGAAAAGTAAAAGTATGTTTAGAAAAGACACGTCGAATGCAGAAAGTAATTTCTGGATCTCTTATGCGGACTTGATGGCAGGATTACTTTTTGTTTTTATCTTACTGATCGGTGCGATTGTATCAAAATCTGTGATTTTGAAGTCTGACCTACATACAAAAGAGGAGACACTTTCAAGCTTATCTGAAACCCTTAAAGTAAAAGAGAAAACTTTGGATGAGTTGAGCGACAGCTTGGTAAAAAGTCAAGCACTTGTAAGTGAAAAAGATAGATATCTAAGTGAAGATGAAAAACTTTTAGCCGAAAAAGACAAGTTACTCACATTAAAAAATGCACGTATCGCAGAAAATGAGATCAAATTGACCGAAGCAGAAAAGCAGCTTCAACTCAAGAATGCGCGTATCGCAAAAGATCAAATGAAATTGTCTGATAATGAAAGAATGTTCAAGCTTAAAGTATCTGAGATCGACAAGCTCAATAAACTTCTGCTGGAATCTAAAGCAAAGCAAGACCTTCTTAGCAATAAAATCATACTCGTACAAAATATGCTTGATAAAAATAAAGATGCATTGAAGAAAAACAAAGATGCATTAAATAAAAATAAAAAGAGTCTAAAAGACTATGAGGGGAAAGTCCTGATACTCTCCAATGAATTGAGTGAAACGAAGGAGAGTGTTAAAATCAAAGATGAAAAGCTCTTGACACTTCTGAATGCAATAGATGACAAGCAAACCAAATATGATGAGTTAGTAGCAAATCTTCAGGCACAAAAAGCGAAGATAAAATCTTTAACGGGTATCAAACTTCAAGTTGTTGCTGCGTTGAAAGAGGCATTGGGTGAGAATATCGATATAGATAAAAAGACCGGATCGCTTAGATTGGCTTCCAATATACTTTTTGGAAGTGGAGAAGCAACATTGAAGCCTGAATCAGAAGTAGAACTCAAAAAGGCATTTGAAGTATACATTGGTACATTGGTGACGAATAAAAATATCAAACCACACCTTGATAAGATCATTATTGAAGGGCATACGGACAGTGTGGGTTCATATATCTATAACTTAAACCTTTCACAAAAACGTGCACTGGCGGTTATGGAGTACCTCCTTACTTTAGACTTCACCAAAAAACACAACATACAACCGCTTATGACAGCTTCTGGTAGGGCTTATCAGGATGCCATTATCGTAGATGGAGTAGAAGATAAAAATGCATCAAGACGTATTGAGATCAAATTTAGACTCAAGAATGAAGATGCAATGAACGAGATAGAAAAGGTTTTAGATGCAAACTGATTTTAAACCTGTGCATCTAAAACAGGCGAATGACAAACTAGATGAACTTATATCATCATCAGAAAAAGAGTATGAACAATATAAAGATGAAAACGTAAAAAAATCTTTATGGAAAAAGTTTTTAGGGCTATTTAAAACAAGCCCTTTTGAATTACCTGAGGATCTATATAAAGGTAAATAGATTTCATTTCTTTATTTCACATGCGTTATCCTCAAACTTCACAGAAACTTCATATAATCATTTTATAGTATGCTATACTTGAGTTATTATATTTTATATTGAAAATGAAGGAATGATTAAATGAGATTAACCCGTCTGTCGATATTGTTATTTGTTGCTTATATATCACTTGTCGGTTGTGGAGGTGGAGGTAGTGGAGATGATGGCACAATATCTGGAGAAACTGTAAATATTTCTGGAAAGATCACTTATGATCTGGTTCCTTCGAACAATAATTATATTGGTCTTGATTACAATAATATCACTCAAGAGCCTGTTAAAGGTGTAACAGTAGATGCAATTGACAGCAGTAATCAGAGTATTGCCTCTACGACCACAGATGAATTGGGTAACTATTCATTTGGGTTACCCGCAAATCGGCAAATTAAAATACGTGTGTATGCTAAATTATTAAAAGTTGGAACACCAAGTTGGGATGTAAAAGTAGTAGATAATACAAACAGTAATGCTCTATACGTCATGGAAGGTGCACTGGTGTCAACAGGAGAAAGTGATTCCACACGTAATTTGAATGCTTCATCAGGCTGGAGTGGAAGCAGCTATACTTCTACAAGAACTGCAGCACCTTTTGCTATAGCAGATAGTATATATAGTGCTATGAAAAGAGTATTATCTGCAGATGTAAATACAATTTTCTCTCCGCTGGTTGTTAACTGGTCGATCAATAACGTTGCTACTTCCGGAGATCCATCTCTCGGACAAATCACCACTTCATACTATTCAGATAGCAATCTTTTTATTTTGGGAGATGAAGACAGTGATACAGATGAATATGACGACCATGTAGTAGCTCATGAATGGGGACACTATTATGAAGATAAGTTTTCACGTTCAGACAATATAGGTGGGCAGCATAGTGGAGATGATATACTGGATATACGTGTTGCATTTGGAGAAGGATGGGGGAATGCATTTTCTGCAATGGCACTGGATAATCCTATCTATTTTGATACCCTGGGTGTTGCTCAAGCTTCTGGTTTTTACTTTGATGTTGAATCCGGTACATCAACGAGTAATGGCTGGTATAGTGAGTCATCAATAGAACGTATATTGTATGATATTTATGATGCAACAGATGATGGAAGTGATAGATTAAGTTTAGGTTTTGGACCTATACATCAAGTATTTACAGGTGCAGAAAAAACTACGCCAGCATTTACAAGTATATTTACCTTTATTACAGCATTTAAAGATGAGAATTCCGCAAATATAGGTGAGATAGAGAGTATTGTGGCAAGTGAGAATATCGCAGTCATTACAGATATCTACGGTACAGGTAGAATGAATTTTCCAAGTGACCCAACTGACTATCCTTATCATGAACTAACGATAGGTACTCCTGTGTCTATAGAGATAAGTAATACATACGGTAGTTATAATAAACTAAGTAATCGTAAGTATGTGAAGTTCAAGATAGATTCGGCTGGAATATACACCATAAAAGTACAACAAACGAATGGAACGAATGCTGATCCCGACTTTTATCTTTTTGATACCTCTCCCTTTAGTATGATAGACTCTTCAGCGGGTACAGGTGACGGAGTTGAGCAAAAAAGTGTGAGTTTAGGAGCAGGTGATTATTTACTTGATATATCTGACTACAAAAATATTGCTGATGCACAATTAACAGTAACTATCAATGAATAAAGGAAAGATCATGAAAATATTCAAAATATTATTGGCGTCATCGTTATTGTTAGGTACATCTGCAATAGCTTTTACTGCCAAAGTAAAAGAACCTATATTAGTGAAAGGTACAAGTATAGGAGAATACAGTAAACCTGGCGCACCTGTTGACATAAGATATACCTCAGAGCATGTAGAAGTAGATGAAGTTAGTAGGGTTGATATAATGCTCTTATCAAGTGCTACAATAGGAACTATGAAGGTGAAGATTAAATTGGATAAAGAGCTTAATGAAATTTCCACTACAGAAAAATATCTTTCATTTGATCTTAGTGCGGGAAAGAAAGAATATCCTATTGACTTACAAGTTTCAGCTGATGAAGATGGATTATACTATATCAAGTTACATGTAGTCATAAAAGGGAAGGGCATGAGAGCTTTTGCTGTACCGGTATATATTGGTGAAGGTCAACTTAAAACACAAAAAGCAGCAGTGGAAAAAACGCAAAAAGGTGAAAAGATCAGTGTTTCAGCAGCAGAGGAGACTATTACAAAGGAGTAAACTTCCTTTGTATTATTTAATTCTCTTTCTTTCTTACGATGTTTGCACCCAATGCAGAGAGTTTTCCTTCTAGATCATCATATCCACGGTCAAGGTGATAGATACGGCTTACTTTAGTAGTACCTTCTGCAACAAGAGCAGCTAGAACAAGTGCCGAAGATGCTCTGAGGTCTGTTGCCATTACATCCGCCCCATAAAGCTTATCAACACCTTTTACCGCGGCAGTACTTCCTTTGAGCCATATATCTGCCCCAAGACGGTTCAGTTCACTTACATGCATAAAACGGTTCTCAAAGAGACGCTCTTCTATAAGGCTTTCACCTTCTGCCATAATTGCTAGTGCCATGAATTGTGCTTGCATATCCGTTGGAAACCCTGGATACTCTATCGTAATCAAATTGACAGGTTTTAGATTTTTGGTAGGGTGGATAGTAATACTATCTTCTCCTAGATCAAAGGTACACCCCATATGTTCTAATTTATCTATGGATGATCTTATATGCTGATGATCTACTTTATTGAGTGTGAGCGTAGAATTTGTGATAGCTCCAGCACATAAGTATGTCCCAGCCTCGATACGGTCGGGTATGATCTCAACAGGCTTAAATGCAAGAGGTCTTCTGTCAGTTCCCTCTATAATAAGCTCATGGGAACCAATACCCTCTATTTTTACACCTGCATCACGTATCATTTCACAAAGTTGTACGACTTCAGGTTCTTTTGCTGCATTGATAATGGTTGTCGTACCCTTTGCCAAAGCTGCAGCCATAACAATGTTCTCTGTTCCGCCTACGGTGATCTTGTCAAAGATGATCTTAGCACCTATAAGTCCATTTGGTGCTTCAGCACGAACATAACCACCTTTTATCTCTATATGTGCCCCCATTTCTTCAAGCGCCTGAAGGTGAAGGTCTATAGGACGTTGCCCAATGGCACATCCACCAGGCAAACTCACTTCACATTCACCAAATCTGGCAAGCAGGGGACCTAATACTAAAATAGAAGCTCTCATTTGTGAAACTATTTCATAGACAGCTTTAGTAGAAGTAATGGAACCGTTATTGATCGTTGCTACAGTTTTATCATGCTCTACAGTTCCACCAAGCATAGTAAGAAGTTTGAGGAGAGTTCGAATGTCTACAACATTAGGTAAGTTCGTTAATGTGACTTCTTTGTCACTAAGAATGGTTGCTGCAATAATGGGTAGGGCAGCATTCTTTGCACCACTTATTGTGACATTGCCACTTAACTTTTTACCACCAACAATTTCTAAATAATCCATCGATTTCATCCTCAAATATAATTACGTGATTTTATCTAAAAGTCGATTAGAAGCGCCCTAAATAAAGTAAAAGAGCAGTATTTGATACTAAATAATATTATATATAAAATGCGGTTTAACATTAAAAAATAGAAAAATTGATATTATTCACTATAATTTAAAGTAACTATAATTAAAACTTCTGTATTATATTTAATAATATGTACTCAAAAAGGCCTGTAGGCCCCATTTTAAGGGAAAAGAATGTCGAGTAGTTTAGATAAATTAAGAGAACTTACCAGTCGTCTGGAAGATAAATTAGAGCAGAAAGAGAAAGTCTCTGCTGTTGTATCTGAAGAGGCTAAAGAAGTCAAAAAAAGTGAAAAAAAACCACCATCGAAGTCTGTTGAAAAAGTAACAGAAAACTGTGATAATGTACGAGATGAGAATATTGTACGAGTCAAAGAGCTGTATGAAAAACTTAAAATATATGAGAAGTCTCCGGACTTTGATAAGGTATTTGTTTATAAAGCAATGAACCTCTCTGGTATTGGTTTGAAAGAAGATGATTTTGGTGAAGTGCGTGAAGGTAAATATATTCAAGTCATTGCTATTACCTATGAACCAGATAAGAATGGAAAGAAGAAAGCTAAGAATATCTCTCTAGGATATTTTGGTAAAGCAGAGACTTTAGAGACCAAACTTAAAAATGAGATCATAGAGTTTGTTTTGCGTTGGCGTTATGAAAAAGCTTTTCAAAATGTGGAACACTATAAAGACCTTATAGCACGTGTGGAAACACCCTCAGATACACTCTTCTAAAATTTAGGGAATTTTAATTTCCCTAACGCTTCACTAATCAAATTTTTGCTACAATCTACTTCTAATTTTACTACTTAGGATACCTATGCATCTTGACCTTACACCAGAAGCACTTTTAACACAACTTGGCTATACAAAGAATGAACAAACACTCAAACAAATCAATGATATTATTAAAAATACAAATGGTTTTGAAAAGTTTTCACAGCATATTCCTTCATTTATTGATGCGTTAGCTGTAGAAAAAGGTTTTATTGCTATGTCAAACTCCGAAGATCATCTCAAAATAAAATGTGAAGAAGATACCGGAGCAGATAACCTTTCAGCTTTTACTGCATTAGTAAAGCATTGGGCAGATAAATATAAACTAGAACTCAAACAAGTAGCAAATAAAAATACATACTATATTATTGGGCATAACTAATTGCCTCTAAGCGCTCTCAATGACGAGCAGCTTAGTGCTGCTACGGCACCTTTAGGTCATAATCTTATTATTGCCAGTGCAGGAACAGGTAAAACGTCTACTATCGTAGGGCGCATCGCCCACCTCTTGCATAGTGGTGTGGAACCTTCTAGCATTTTACTTCTTACTTTTACGAATAAGGCAGCCGGAGAGATGATAGCGCGTCTCGAACGATATTTCCCTAAAAAAATAGTCAGTAAAATAGAATCTGGTACCTTTCATGCCGTCTCTTATCGTTGGTTGAAAGAGATCTATCCAAATTTGGCACTGAAACAACCTTCAGAACTTAAAACACTTTTTAGAAGTATCTATGAAAAACGCAACTTTGAACGTATGAATCTTACCATGCAGCCTTTTTCGGCTACATACCTCTATGAGATGTACTCTTTATATCAAAATGCCTCTCTGGAAGGCTTTGATGTCTGGTTTTTGGAAAAATACCCTGATCATGAACTTGTCATGGATATCTACATGGATATCGCCGAAGAGTTTGAAAAAGAGAAGATAGCCTATGGTTTTGCTTCTTTTAATGATTTGTTGTTGCGTATGAAAAGTCATCTGGAAGAAAATACCATACCTTTTGAGGAGATACTCGTTGATGAGTATCAGGATACCAATACACTTCAAAGTGCGCTTATCGATGTGCTCAAACCAAAATCTCTCTTTTGTGTAGGGGATTATGACCAGAGTATCTATGCTTTTAATGGTGCGAACATAGAAAATATTGCTACCTATTCAAAACGTTATGCCAATGCGAGTGTGTTTACACTTAAAACGAATTATCGTTCTACTGCACCTATACTTTCTTTGGCAAACCGTGTCATAGAACGGAATGAGCGTATCTACCCTAAAAAACTTGAGGTAGGACGTGTTATGAAAAGTTATCCACCCAAACTTTTGATGTACAATGACCTGTTTGAACAGTATCAGTCTATTGCTGAGGGTATCAAACGTACCCATGTTCCTAACGATCAGATAGCAGTTATTTTTAGAAACAACTCATCTGCAGATGGCGTTGAGGCAAGTTTGCGCGAGTATGGTATTCCTTGTAAGCGTAAGGGTGGGACAAGTTTTTTTGATGCAAAAGAGATAAAGTTTTTACTCGATCTTTTAGCCTTGCTTGTAAATCCAAAAGATATGATGGCATTTATCCATGTGTTTGAATATGCAAGAGGTGTAGGGTCTGCACTCTCCAAAGAGTTTTTTCAGTGTTTTTTACACTTTGGAAATGGTAATTTTATGCAAGGTGTACTTCATCCAAAGGTCCATGATCTTCCTAAGCTGAACCCCAACAAAAATGTGCAACTTGGACTCTTCGATGATGACCAGGAGATAGGCTCTGCAGCAAGATTTAAACAGATGAATCTAGAGCCTGCACTTTATAATCATCCATTGCTTAAACATTCCAAACTAAGCAATGACGGAATGGACTTTTTTAAAGAGTTTTATATGCTTATGAAGACTGTACACAGCTTGGAGAAACCATCAGATATTTTAAAAAACATCATTACTTCGAAGCTTTATGTAGGCATCATCGAACTTCTGGCAACACAAAGAGGTCGTCTTAAGACTGGGGAAGTCGATGAAGAGAAGAAGAAACAAGCCAAAGAACGTATACAGAGAAAAGCGCACCTTTTACTGGATCTTTCACGTCAATACAATGAATTAAGACGTTTTGTGAATGCTATGGTACTGGGAGGCAATGAGCTCAGTGAAGGTGAGGGGGTTAATCTCCTTACGGTACATGCGAGTAAAGGGCTCGAGTTTCCTGAAGTCTATGTAATTGATCTGGTAGACGGCAGATTTCCTAACAGAAAGATGATGTCCAGTATAGAAGAAGAACGTCGTTTGTTCTATGTTGCTGTGACACGTGCAAAAGACAGACTTTATCTTTCATTAGCCAAATTTGACAGAGTAAAAAAGATAGACTACAAACCGTCACAGTTCTTACATGAAGCGGGGCTTATAAAAGGGGAGTTCGTAGAACCTGAACCTAAGGGAAAAAAAGCAAAGAAAGAGACAGCTGTTTAGTAGAATCTCTTATCTCTGATACTCATCTGTTTCGTGTCTTCATCCACATAAACATCAAAAAGGTCTATTTCATTAATAAGGTTACTGAGTTTTTTATACCCGAAGTTGATAGGTGAAAATGAGGTGGAGTTATTGATATATTGACCGATAGAAGCCAGGTTCGCCCAACCGTCCTCATCCATAGTTTGTTCTACGGCTGTTCTTAAAACATTGACCAACCATGTGTCTGCGCGCATCTCACTACCTGATTTACGTACAGGAGCTTGTAGCAGATCAGCACTTTCAGTACTATCTGTGCTGTTTACCATAAGTTTTTCGGTGAAGATAAACTGTGAACATGCCGCCATGAATGGTTTAGGGGTTTTCTTCTCACCAAAACCATAGACTTTGATCCCTTCTGCCTGAACGCGCATCACTACAGGTGTAAAGTCAGAATCACTCGTAGCAAAAGCAAATGCATCGATGTCTTTTGTGTGTAACAGATCGATGGCATCTATCGTCATGAGGATATCTGTAGCATTTTTATTCTTAGAGTAGTCGAACTGTTGTATAGGCTTAATGGCATACTCCAAGAGTTTATCTTCCCAGTTCTTGAGGTTGTCTTTGGTCCAGTTTCCATAGGCTTGACGTATATTCACCACGCCATACTTACTAAGTTCATTGATGATACCTTCGATGGAACGGTGTGAAATATTATCACAATCAATAAACAGTGCGATGTGATCTTCGGTTTTACTTTTTGCCATTTTAGTCCTTTGGTTTATAATATGTCATAGTGCTACGGCCAAATTTTTTACGTTTCATTAACTCCATTGCACCGATCTTTTCAGGCATATCCAGGTTTGTCATGTGCTCTACTATGACCATTTCAGCAAACTCGGATTCTATGCTTTCTATAAGGGCAATGGTTTTATCGTACACATCATCCATTCCGTCACGTGTAGAAAAAGGAGGATCAAAATAGAAGTAGGTTTTTTCCTTACTTTTTTTGACCAGTTCATACACAAGCGCAAACTTTTCAAAACTGTCACCATAGAAGAGATGACACTTTGAAGGGTCCACACGTTTTACATTGCCTTCCAGACAACGAAAGGCTATTTGGTTATACTCCATAAAGTAACACTGTCCTGCCCCACGGCTAAGTGCTTCAAGTCCTATAGAACCGGAACCTGCAAAGACTTCAACAAAGTTTTTGTCGATGATATCAAATTGCAAAGTATTAAAAAGGGACTCTTTTAGAATACCTTTTGAACTGCGTGTTGTAAAGATATCAGGTATTTCTATCTTCTTACCTTTGTGTGTACCTGCCGTGATAGTAGTTGTAAATATTTTTATTTTTTCTTTTGCACGATTATGCATTTAGTGCGCCTCCCTATATTGCATTTTAATGCTTAATCTCATGCTGTGAGTGTATCTAAATATGCGTTAAAAATTGACTATCGTTTTAAGTGTATTGATCAACTTGCTTTGTTCTCTGATATCTGCAAGTTCTTTCCCTGGTTCAGTACTGCTAATGATAGTACGTGCAGTGATAAGTTTCGTACGGTCTTTTTTACGTATGCCCCAATAGGTATGCATGATAACCGGTTCTCCTTTATATTCACCCAAGTAGAGTACAATATGTCCTGGAACATAGAGTAAAGATCTAAAAGGCTGTGCATCTTTGATGATCTTTTTTTTCTTTTTGGATTTAGGAATTCCTGCTATTGAGATCTTATTTCCATCCTCAGCCTGTTTACTTGAGTTTCGACGCAAGAAGATGCCAAATGCACCTAAAAAATCTCTGGTAGTAGCAGAACAGTCACGACATTCATAGCTTCCACCCCAACCATAAGGTTCACCATAAAACTCTTTTGCCAACATACCTACATTTTTAGCCGTAAAAGGCAGAGGCTTTTTTGCAATGATACTTGGTTTTTCTACTTTAACTTTCTCAATGAGTGCTCTGCCTTTAGCATCGCGAGAAGCTAGGAGGTATCGTTGGTTTTTAGAGATAGGGAAGAGTGCACCTATTTTAACAAGTGAAATATCCTTATCATTTTTATAAAGTCTCAGATTATCTTTGATCACCATCGCATAGTTGTCATTTTTAAATGTTTTGATAAAATCAGAGCTTACAAGTGCCAAGTCAGAAGTCTTTACCCATCCAAAGGAGTACGAGGCCCTTACAAAAGCCCATTTCTTATCTTTAGAAAAATGTGAGATATAAAGGGGTACATTGATATGTAGAGCGGAGTTTTGATTGTAGTCAAAAGGGAAGCCTTCACCTGTTTTTTTTGGGTCCCTATAATAGGCAGATGATGTAGGAAGTGCTTTAACATCCGTACGACGTACAGTAATAGCTTTATATTTTTTACTATCAACGTTGTCATAGTTAGCATTGGTTATCCATTGATTATAAATAGAAGCACGTATTACTGAACCTTTAGCTCTATAAATAGGTTTTTTAGTGACAAATCTTATCTCCCAACCAAAGTCTTTTTCAGGAATATCCAACTTAGTGAGACTCCATGGTTTAAAGTATTTTTCGTTAAATTTTTTATCAAGTTCTTTTTGTTCACTTTTGGAGAAAGGTTTGATCTGGTCTGCATAATAAGCAGGATCCTGAGGGATATGTTTCATATCAGCCACTTTGTTTTTGGGCATACGGTCTATTTTACTTGTTGCACGTTTACTTTCTTTAAGGAAATACTCTGCATGTACGTAGGAAAAGGGTCCAAGAAGTAGAAATACAAGGGTCAGTTTTTTATACATTATTCAGTTCTTTTTTCTTTATCATAAGGTAGTTTGGTTAATGATTGGTTTATATGGGGTTTTGAAAGTATGCATAAAGTAAATTTGTAAAATATTATCCCGCAAAGGGAGCATTTGAAGG
>NZ_JBATIY010000018.1:0-1578 GCF_049668085.1 Sulfurovum sp.
CTTGTATCGCTTCATTCCTGTTAGCCGGGTTCATCTGGTAAGATCTTCTGTCTCCAAAGCTTGGACTGGACTCTGCTACATCACGGAAAGGTCCATAGTAGGCAGAAGCAAATTTAGTCGAGTAAGACATTACAGGTAAATTCTCAAAACCTGCACCATCAAGTCCCTCACGTATCGCCGTGATCATACCATCCATCATACCTGAAGGCGCTATCATGTCAACACCTGCTTTCGCGTGTACAACGGCTTGTTTGGCTAAGTTGTCAAGTGTAATGTCATTGTCAACTGTATGAAGTACAGGGTCTATTACACCACAATGTCCATGGTCTGTATATTCACAGAAACAAAGGTCAGTAACCACAAACATATCTGGATGAGCCGCTTTCACTTCACGTACTGTCTGCGCCATGATACCGTGTTCACACATCGCGTCAGACCCTACAGAGTCTTTCGTGTCGGGGATACCAAAGAGAATGATGGAGTAGATGCCGAGCTCTTTAAGTACATCACACTCTTTGACTATCTCATCGATACTCATTTGGAAAACACCAGGCATGGAGTTTACTTCTTCTTTGATACCAGTACCACTTTTTGCAAAAAGCGGATAGATGAAGTCATTGACAGAAAGATGTGTTTCCTGAAGTAGGTCTCTTAAAACGGGATTGATTCTTTTTCTTCTAAAACGTGCGAACATTACAGGCCTTCATAAATAAATTGTATTATTTTACACAAAAATTCTACAACTTAACGACTAATTACCCATAACTAATTACTAATTACTAATTAATGGAGTATAATCTCACTATGAATAATATAGATATATCACAAGTTGCTACTTTACCAACCAAATATGGCACATTTAATATTCAGGCATTTAAAGATGCTGATGGAAAAGAACATTTGTCTATCTTTACTGATGATCTGTCTGACACCCCGATTGTACGTGTGCATTCTGAGTGTCTTACCGGTGATGCGTTGGGTTCAGCAAAATGTGATTGTGGAGAGCAACTGCATTTTGCACTTGAAACCATAGGTAAAGAGGGTGGTTTGGTCATCTACCATCGTCAAGAAGGTAGAAATATAGGTTTGCTAAACAAAGTAAATGCCTATGCCCTGCAAGACAAAGGTTTTGACACCGTTGAAGCCAATCACCAACTTGGATTTAAAGCAGATGAACGTACCTATGAAGTCGTAGAGTTCATCTTGAAGTATTTTGGTGTCACTCAATTGAAACTTCTTACAAATAACCCTCGAAAGATAGAAAGCCTTGGTGATATAAAGATCATAGAACGTCTGCCGATACAAATAAAGTCAAATCCGCATAACGAAGGCTATCTCAAAGTGAAAAAAGACCAAATGGGACATTTCCTTTAGAAAGCCATAGCATGAAAAATTCTTTTAAAAATTTAGGACAAAAATTATTTGAACTATTCTTTTATGGATTTTTAATGACAGGAAGTTTGGCTTATTCTGCTACAATGGATGCTCATTGGCCACTTGATAATTCAACAAACGATACTTCCGGAAATAATCATACGCTTCAAAATGGTACAGTCACATTTTCAACCACAAGTATAG
>NZ_JBATIY010000019.1:0-1657 GCF_049668085.1 Sulfurovum sp.
GATCAGCAGATCATCAGTCGCCAACAAAGGGTTATTAGAAGAAAACAAAGTTATACCCAGGCACTGCAGACATTTTTGAAATATATGAACATACGCCAAAAAGAGTTTGATCGAAAATATGCATTGCCTTCCTTAAAAATGTTAAAGAAAGAAAAAATCATTTTGGAAAATGCCATGCGTAAAGCCCTGGAGAGCAGACAGGACCTTAAGGCATTGGAATATCAGAAAACGAAGTTGGACCTAGATACAGCCTATAACAGTTTAGAGAAATATCCCAAGTTAAACCTTTTTGCATACGGAGTGCATGATATGGAGTATGGTGAGGGTGTGAAAGTAGGATTACAGTTTGAGATGCCTTTGGAAAGACGAAAGTATGAGGGAAAGAGGGCAGAGATAAAAAAGAGTGTTATCCAACTTGAAGAGGAGAAGAATCGATTGATCCTTGAATTGAAAGCAAATCTAAGCAATTTAACCTATTCATTAGATGCTATCAATCAAAATATAGAGCTGGGTCGTAAAGAAACGAAAATAGTTGAGTCATTGGAAAAAATGGAAAACAAAAAATATGAAGTTGGCTCAAGTGATCTATTCCAGGTCAATCAACGTGAGATTCTTACATTGGAAGTGAAAAGAAAACAGCTAGAATACTACCTAAATGCGCTGATGATCGAGCAAGAGATTAAAAGAGAGACAGGAGAGCTTATTCGTACTTTTTAAACTGCTGCAGCCACTCTTTATCTTCATCACTGAGTCTGTCGATGCTCTCGAGCAGTTTTTTCTTTGTAGATCTGAGGTCGTCTATCTCCAAATATTCCAACTAGAAGTAGAACATTAAGTCATTTGAGGTTTTTTTCAAAGGTTTCTTGTTTTATAACCTAATACTACCCCCCCCACCTAAAACTATAATGGTATTAAATTTAAAGATAATTTTTCAAACAAATACAGATAGCTAAAATAACAATTATGGATAATTAATAAAATAAAAAAAGATAATAAAAGAAACAATATTTGTGAAGAGTTTGGTCTAACAAATTAATTATAATGCTTGCAAGTTTTTCTGATGGGAAAAATTGGTTCAAGATAATCTAGAAGAATTAGATTTAGGTGGAAGCTATTAAGATGTAGCTTCTAGGAGAGTTTATATTTAATTGATCATAAAAGGAAAAAAAATGGCAAAGCAAACAATTACAGTTGCAAGAGGTGACGGAATCGGTCCAGAGATTATGGATGCAAGTACTAGAATACTTGATGCGGCTGGTGCTGATGTAGAGTGGGAACATATTGATGTAGGTGAGCAAGTTTACCTTTCAGGAAACAGTTCTGGTATCGGTCAAGAAGCTTGGGACTCTATCAAGAAAAACAAAGTTCTTTTTAAAGCACCTATTACTACACCTCAAGGTGGTGGATATAAATCTCTTAACGTAACCATTCGTAAAACATTAGGTCTTTACGCAAATGTACGTCCTGCTAAAGCATATGATCCATTTGTACCTTCAAGATTCCCAGGTATGGATGTTGTCACTATTCGTGAAAATGAAGAAGATCTTTATGCTGGTATTGAGCACCAACAAACTCCGGAAGTTACTCAGTGTCTTAAAATCATCACAAGACCAGGATGTGAAAAAATATGTCAATATGCATTTGAGTATGCAAAAGC
>NZ_JBATIY010000020.1:0-3756 GCF_049668085.1 Sulfurovum sp.
GAATTCTTCTTTACATGCATCTATGAGCATCATAGAATCATCTGTTTGCATCTGTTTCATAAAAGCCAAGACTTCGAGCTCTCCATAGGTAGTGATCTCTTCATCTATGTACATAGGTAAAATATGACCACCTACTGTATGTACGTATGTAGACTTACATGATTCAGGTACTTTAGCATGCGCATAGTTTCCTGTCCACAACATGGTATTATTGATAGTCATTTTTTCACACTCTTTTGGAATATCCCGTTTTACAACTCTATCTACACCATGACCTTTTCTATCAATAGTTTTTATAAGTATACCTTCATACTCAAATCCTGTCTTTTGAGAAAAGAGATAGGATGTAAGAACTAACGCCATAGTAAGGTATTTATAAAACATTCTTTTCCTTTTATAGTATATAGTAGCATAAAGGGGATAGAAAAATGTCTAACTGGTGAGATGATATGCTAGAAAAATCTAGTTATTTAAATGTCAGTTCTGCTAAAATGTAAGTATCAACATATAACAATTTACATCAATTACTTTAGTAGCTAAACGATCCAACAGTGATTTGGTGCATTTGATACAGGTGTAATAATGAAAAGAATTATGATACTAAGTGGTGCCGGACTTTCTGCGGAGAGTGGCATTCGTACCTTTAGAGACCATGACGGTCTTTGGGAGAACCACGATGTGATGAAAGTCTGCTCTACGAAAGGCTGGATCGAAGATTGCCAATTAGTAACCAGTTTTTACAATGACCGAAGACGTGAACTTGAATCTAAAGAGCCAAATCGTGCACATAAAGTGTTGGCCCAACTTGAACACGATTATCGTGGAAGGTTCATCCATTTGACACAAAATATTGATAACCTTATGGAGAAAGCAGGTGCTAAAGATCTGATACATCTTCATGGTACGCTAACCGATCTTCGTTGTGAAGCGTGTACAGAAACGTTTCCTGTAGGGTATACTCCTCAAGAGGGAAATGAACAGTGTCCGCATTGTGGCAATAAAAGGGTACGTCACAATGTGGTCATGTTTGGTGAAGCGGCACCAGAGTACAGTCACCTACAAGAGGCTATACGTCATTGCACACTTTTTATTGCTATCGGTACCAGCGGTGCAGTGATCGACATTGCTTCTATTGCGAAAGAGTTTAAACACTCCGTTCTTATTGATCCCAAACGTCAACAGACTGTAAGTAAATTTGACCCTCATTCTTATATAGATGAATACTTTGAACATTTCATTCAGAAAAAATCGGGGGATGCAATGGATGAGATGATGGCAATTATCAAAGACCATATGGATAATTGATAATAACCAGTAGAAAAAATTTATACGTTTGTAGCAACTTTATAGGTAGGATCATCCTCTTCATAAGTACAGAATGGACCTGCAGAGCGTAATGTTTTCTTACAATCCTCAGAGAGGTGTCTAAGTGTAAGTTTTTTCCCTGCTTTTTTATACTTGTCTGTAAGAGCATCAATAGCTTCAGAACCAGAAGAGTCCATGACTCTTGCATCTTTAAAATCTATTACAACTTCATCAGGATCACTTTCAACATCAAACTGCTCGTTAAATGAAGTAACAGAACCAAAGAAAAGAGGGCCATCCAGTTCATAGATCTTTTTACCATCCTCTTCTCTTGTACGTGCAAATATCTTTGCATGTTCCCAAGCAAATACAAGTGCAGAGATAATAATCCCGGCTATTACTGCTACTGCCAAGTCTTCAAAGATAGTAATAATTGTTACAGTAATAAGCACAAATGCATCTGAGCGAGGCATATACTTAATACGGCTTAGGGAAGAGAACTCAAAAGTACCAATACTTACCATGAACATAATACCCACAAGTACAGCTACTGGAATAGCTGCAATTACATCTGAAAAACTTACTACAAGGATAATAAGTAAAACAGCAGCTGTAAAAGATGAAAGACGCCCCAGACCACCAGAAGTAAAGTTGATGACCGACTGACCTATCATCGCACAACCTGCCATACCACCAAAGAGTCCTGAAGTACTGTTTCCTACACCTAGAGCAATACACTCTTTATTACCCGAACCACGCTCTCCACCCATCTCATCCAGTACTGAGAGAGTTAGAAGTGATTCAATCAGACCTACAAGTGCCACAATGAGTGCTACAGGTAAAATGATTGCCATTGATGACCAAGTGAATAGTTCAGTAAGCGGTGGGGTAAAGCTAGGCATAGAAACATTTGAAAGATCTGCCAGATCTCCTACTGTTTTTGTTGCAATATCACCAAAGTAGACAACCAGAGTCACAACAACGATTGCTACAAGTCCAGCAGGTACAGCCTTTGAGACTTTTGGTAAAAACTGCATGGTTGCCATAGTAACAATAACAATAATATACATAATATAGTTTTCAGAAAATGAAGCTTTCATAATATCTAACCAGTTACCACCATACTGCGCTATATCGGTAGGTGCCAAAAAAGGTAACTGGGCTAGGGCAATGACGATAGCCAAACCATTCACAAAACCAAAAAGGGCAGGTTGAGGCACAAGACGGATGAACTTACCCATCTTTAACGCACCAATAGCAATCTGGATTACTCCTGCTATGATGGAAGTAAGAAGAATGTAATGAAGTACCATCATCGAGAGTTCTTCAACACCTAACTCCGGATACATGTTTTTCACAGAAAGGCCAAGACCTACAAAGACCACAGCTACTGACCCTGTAGCCCCAGAGATCATTCCAGGCTTACCGCCAAGTAGGGCAGTGATAAGTCCAATGATAAATGCACCATAGAGCCCAACCACTGGAGAAACACCTGCAATAAATGAAAATGCTATCGCTTCAGGTACAAGAGCAACTGCAACCAGTGCTCCCGATAGAATATCATTTTTTATATTTTGGGTCGAATAGTTTTGAATGTTAAACACATCAATTCCTTACTTTGTTTATAGTCGGAATTTTACCATAATAGTTTTACAGGCTACTTCTTCTCTGATACACGATTTAGAATCATCACAGAAGCGGTCAAGCCAAATCTTAACTTCACATTTTCTGGTAATTTGTCTAGTTTAATACGTACAGGTATTCTTTGTGCAAGACGAATCCATTGAAATACAGGCTTAACACTAGGAAGAAGATTGTTCCCGGGATTACCGTCAGAGTGCGCGATACCCCATGCTATGGACTCAACTTTACCGCTGAGAGGTGTATCAGAATACGCCAGGAGTGTCACTCTTGCTTCATCTCCTACTTTAACATCAGGAATGGCGTCTTCTCTAAAGAAACCAAATACCCAGTAAGAATTTTCATCGACTAGTGCCAAAATGGCTTTGTTCGCTGATGCCTGTGAACCTATCTGGAAGTTTATGTTTGAAACATACCCATCCACTTCTGCAAATACTTTAGTATATGAGAGATTGAGCTTTGCACTATTGACTGCTTCTGTAGATGAGTCAATATCTGCCAATGATTTAAAATAGTTGGTTTCATTACGAACAAGATCTTTCTGCGATACTGCACCTTTATCTTTGGCATATATGTTTTTAACACGATCATACTCTATCTTTGTGCCTTTTGCTGCTTCAAGTGTACGCTGAAGTCTAGCCTCAGCCTGATTAAGTTTCACTTGATACTGTGAAGGATCTATCTCAAAAAGGAGGTCACCTGTTTTTACTTTTTGATTGTCTACTACATGGATCTTGGTCACCATACCGTTCACGCGTGGTGTGACCTGGATCACTTGTGTGCGTACCTGTCCGTCACGTGTCCATGGGT